>NZ_JAWUZH010000030.1:0-27081 GCF_036281795.1 Francisella sp. 19S2-4 | reverse complement strand
TAAAATACTAATATCTGTAACATCTGTATTTTACAAAATATATCTAACAATTTGGGATATTAATTCAACAGTCTTTACAAATGCGAAAACTATAAAAATGTTATCGCCAGCAATTCAAAACTAAATTAAGTAAATCAACCAACCATGATTTAATCGTTTATACTACAAATATTTAATTTAATAAAACTAATATCTATAGCATTTAAAAATACTATAATGTTGTTTGTATTGTTATTACACAAATCAAAAAAGGAGTATTCTGAATGTCTGAAATTAATTTGAAAACAGGTTTGGCAGAGATGTTAAAAGGTGGAGTTATAATGGATGTTGTAAATGCGCAACAAGCTGAAATAGCTCAAGAAGCCGGAGCTGTAGCTGTGATGGCTCTTGAAAGAGTGCCTGCAGATATCAGAAGAGATGGTGGTATAGCTAAGATGTCTGATCCTAAGCTTATTAAGGAGATAATGTCTGTTGTGTCTATACCTGTAATGGCAAAAGCTAGAATAGGACATTTTGTTGAAGCTCAGATTTTAGAGTCTTTAGGTGTCGATTTTATTGATGAAAGTGAAGTTTTGACCCCAGCAGATGAAATAAATCATATAGATAAACAAAATTTCAAAGTTCCATTTGTTTGTGGTTGTACAAATCTTGGTGAAGCCTTAAGAAGAATAGGTGAAGGAGCTGCTCTTATTAGAACAAAAGGTGAAGCTGGTACTGGTAATATTGTTGAAGCTGTAAGACAGCTAAGACAAGTAACAAGAGATATAAACTATATCAAAAGTGCTGATCCGACTGAGCTAATGTCTATTGCAAAAAACATGCAAGCACCATATGAGCTTGTAAGATATGTTCATAGAGAAGGTAAACTACCTGTACCAAACTTCTCAGCTGGTGGTGTTGCAACTCCTGCTGATGCGGCATTAATGATGCAGTTAGGAGCTGAGTCAGTTTTTGTAGGATCTGGTATATTTAAATCAGCTGATCCGTTAAAAAGAGCAAAAGCTATAGTAAGTGCAGTTACTTACTATAATGATCCAAAATTACTTGCTGAAGTTTCTACAGATCTAGGAGAGCCTATGACTGGTATTAACTGTGATTTTGAAAAATTCTCAGAAAGAGGCTGGTAAATGTCGAAAAAAATAGGTGTCTTAGCAATTCAAGGAGCTTATGCAAAGCATAGTGATATGCTTAAATCTTTGGGTGCGGATGTAAGATTAGTAAAATCTAATAATGATTTTGACGATATTGATAGGCTTGTTATTCCAGGTGGTGAGAGCACTACACTTCTAAATGTGATAGAGAAACACTCGTTATTTGATAGGTTATATGATTTCTGTAGTAAAAATCCTATTTTTGGTACTTGTGCAGGAAGTATTATTCTATCGAAAGGGAAAGGCTATCTTGGTTTGATAGATCTAACTGTTGAGCGTAATGCTTATGGTAGACAGCTAGATAGTTTTGTTACAAATTTTGATTTTAATGGTAAAAGTGTATCTGGGGTGTTTATTAGAGCTCCTAAGTTTATTGCTGTTGGAGATAATGTGGACGTTTTATCTAGCTATGATCAATTACCAGTCTTAGTTAAGCAGGGTAATATCTTGGTTAGTAGCTTTCATCCAGAGCTAACAAATGATGTCTCAATTCATGAGTATTTTTTAAATATGTAAGTTATTTCTGACATTTTTTACAGTAAAAGGTGTTTCTTTGACCAATAACTAAACTTTCAATTTTTGTATTACAGGTATAACATTCTTGGTTTACTCTACCGTAAACATTAAGTTGTTGAGTAAAGTAACCAGGTTTTCCTTCAGTGTTTTTATAGTCTTTAAGAGTGGTTCCACCCTCAGCAATAGCTTTTTCTAATATCTTTTTTATAGAAGTTACAAGTTTTTTAGCTTCGGTTTTAGTTATAGTATTGGAAGCCCTTATGGGCAATATATTACTATCAAAAAGTGCTTCACTAGCATAAATATTACCAACTCCAACTACTATGGAATTATCCATGATTGTTTGTTTGATCTTTCTAGATGTTTTTGAAAGTTTTTCAATTAGGTATTTACTATCAAAATCATCGGTTAATGGCTCTACACCGTGAGAGGCTAAAACTTTGTGCTCAAGTGGAGAAGAGTTTATGTTAACTAGCCAGTATCCAAATTTACGCGGATCATTATAGATTAGGCTAATATTATCCGAGAGAGTTAGAATTATATGATCATGTTTTATTTTTTTATATTCATCTGTTTCTTTGATTTTTATTACCCCAGACATCCCTAGATGAATTATAAGTTGTAAATCATCTTTTAGTGTTATTATGAGATGCTTGCCTCTTCTTTGGATATCTTTTATATTTTTGTTTTTGATATTTAAAAGTAGGTTTTTTTGTATAGGATAACGAAGTTTATCCGTATTTATTTCTACATTAAGGATTTTTTTGCCAATAACATTTCTAGTTAAGCCTTTTTTGACAGTTTCTACTTCAGGAAGTTCTGGCATAAATTTTATATAGTTATAAAAATTAAGGTGACTATATGATAACATAATATGCTATGCAGTAAGTTTACATTGTGAATTAACGTAGGATAAAAATGCGCCTAAATCATCTTAAATCCACTATACATAAAAGGCTTAATCAGTCTTATATCTATGATTGTAATAAAAAAATTGATTTCAGACAGTTTAAGAGTGGTTCAATAATTATTGCTAATGATACTAATATTATTAGTGTTTTAGCGTTAAAAACATTTTTGCTTGATAAAACTATTACAGTGCTTGATGCTTTTGATGAGCGTGTTGATGGTTTAGAAAAGGCTATTAATAAGGTTGGGATCAATTTTATAAGTCATATTAGTTTTTGGGATCATCAAGGGATATTGTTAGTTAATAAAAATTTAATTTCACAAGTAGAGCAAAATGAGAATAGATTTTTGCTGTTTATTTGTGGCCCTGAAATGCCTAGTTTCCCAAAACGTAAAAATTTAGATAGACAAGTATTTTTTGATATTTCTAGTTTAAAAAGCTTAAGAACACTAAATGAAGAGATGGAAGATCTTTCAATAAAAGCGTGGGAAGAGTATTTGCAATTGCTTAAGGCGCCAGCAGAAATATGGTTTAGACAGATGTTGAACGCTAAGAATAATTTAGTTTTAACTGATACTACTGGTGTAAGTCTTGATGGACATAAATTTGCTACAGGTGCTATATTGATGTCTAAAAAGCTTCAAGAAATTACAGAGGGTGAAGATAATGTTGGAATATGTTTGCCTACAAGCGGAGGTGGGTATTTAGCTATCTTAGCTCTTATGATGAGTGCTAAATCTATAGTTAATTTAAACTATACAGCATCAGAAGATGCCTTAAGGCATGCTATTAGTAGTGCAGGCATTAAAACTATCATTACGTCAAAAGCTTTTGTTGAAAAACTTATGCATAAAGGTTTCTTTGTCGAAGAAGTGTTTTCAAGTTGTAAGATTGTTTACCTTGAAGATATAAAAGCAAAGATAACAAAACCTGAAGCTATAAAAACACTGTTGAGTGTTAAAATGTTGTCTGCTGATTGGCTTGTTAAAAAGCATCTTAAACCAACGAAATTAGAGGATCTATCTTTCATTATCTTTAGTAGTGGAAGTGAAGGTGTACCCAAAGGTATTGCAATAAAACAGAAAAATCTTTTAGCAAATGTGTATCAAAGTACGAATGTTATTGAGTGTAAAGATAATGATTCTGTTGCTGGTATATTACCAATTTTTCATGCTTTTGGCCTTACAATATCATTAGTTTCACTTTTTCAAGGTGGATATATTGCCTGTCATCCAGATCCAACAGATGCAAAAGGAGTTGCGAATCTAATTAGAAGAAATAAAACTACGGTACTTTGCGCAACGCCAACATTCTTAAGAATTTATACAAAAAATAAATCAGTAAAAAAAGAAGATTTTGCAACTATTAGACTTATAGTTACTGGAGCTGAAAAACTTTCAAAAGAAGTTCGTTCAATGTTTGAAGAGAAATTTGATAAAGTAGTCAATGAAGGTTATGGTACTACGGAGTTATCACCAGTTGCTGCAGTAAATAGACCAAGTAAATCACCAAATAAAATTGGTACTGTAGGACTTACTGTGCCAGGAGGCCAATTTAAAATAATACATCCAGACTCTCATGAAGAGCTTCCAAATGGTACTGAAGGTATGATTATTTATAGAGGTGTAAATAAAATGGACTACTATCTGAATGATCCTAAGAAAACTGATGAAGTCATGATAGAGAAGTGTGGCTATATGTGGTACATCACTGGAGATAAGGGTAAGATAGATGGTGAAGGTTATTTGACTGTTGTAGATAGGTATTCTAGGTTTGCTAAAGTAGCTGGAGAAATGGTTAGTTTAGGTCTTCTTGAGCAGAATGTTTATGATGCTTTAAGAGAGAAAGGTTATGATTCTCATCAAATAGATTTTGAGGTTTTAGCAGTGGCTACCTCAGATGCAAAAAGAGGAGAAATAATTAGTTTGCTTTATACTTTAGAAAGTTTAGAGCCAAATGATTTGAAAGATATTGTGAGACACTCAGGGATAGAGAATTTGTATAAGCCAACGAACTATTTTAAAGTTATAGATATACCTAAACTAGGATCTGGTAAGACAGATTTTTCAAAGGCTAAGAAGTTAACTAATGAATTAGTCAAGGCATAGAAGAATGCATTTTTCAGTATTATTAGAGGAATCAATTAATGATTTAAATATAAATCCTAATGGGATTTATATAGATGCGACTTTTGGTCGAGGTGGGCATTCTAAAGCAATTTTAAATAAATTGGATAAAGGGAAGTTGATAGCATTTGATAAAGATCTTGATGCTATTTTGTATGCTAAAGAAAAATTTCAGTTTGATAACTTTAAAATAGTTCATACAAGTTTTGCTAATATTTATGAATATTGTCAGCAAAATAATCTACTTGGTAAAATTGATGGGATTATTATGGATCTTGGAGTTTCGTCACCCCAATTGGATAACGCTGATAGAGGTTTTAGTTTTATGCATAATGGCCCCTTAGATATGCGGATGGATACATCTAGTGGAATTACAGCTAGTCAAGCATTAGATAATTTATCTATAGATGAGTTGGCTTATATTTTGAAAGTTTATGGGGAGGAGCGTTTTGCAAAAAAAATTGCTCAAAGGATAAAATCATATATACAAGAGAATGGTAGTATAAAAACTACTTTAGAGCTATCTAATCTCATAAGAGAAACTATAGGTAAAAGAGAAAAGAAAAATCCTGCGACTAGATGTTTTCAGGCCTTAAGAATTTATGTTAATAACGAGTTAGGTGATTTGGAAATTTTGTTGGAAAATATCTTAGATGTTCTCAAAGAGGGAGGTAGAATAGCAGCAATATCCTTTCATTCTTTAGAGGATAGGATAGTTAAGCAAAGATTTACATCTTTAATAAGTCCTAAGCAAGAGTTTAATCGTATTACAAAGATGCTACCACAAGATAATAGTCTTATAAAACTAAAATGGATTACAAAAAAAGCAAAAGCAAATCAAGATGAGCTTGACCAAAATGTACGCTCAAGAAGTGCTATTTTAAGGGTGGTGGAAAAGTTATGATGTTAACAAATCGCCAGATAAGGATAAGGCTGTTTGAATCTCTTAAAAATAGTTTTCTTAGAAAAACTGTTGGTATATCATTTGCACTACTTTTTATACTGCTAATAACAGCTTTTAGTTTAATCGTTGTTCGTTTTGAATATAAACTTCAACTAAATAAGCAAAAAGATCTAATAGTTGAAGATTCTAGACTAGATGAGGAGTGGAGCCAGATTGTTTTGGAGTATAGTTCTTTAGCTGCACCAACAGCTGTTGAGAAGTTTGCGGAAAAAGAAAAAATGTCTCTTCCAACAAAAAAAGATTTACGTTTTTTAAATCAACAAGAGGAGGCTTCTGATAATGGCTAGTTATCGACCTAAGCTTAGGCATCTTGTGATTATTTTATTGCTTATTATAAGTTTCATTGTCTTATTCGTTAAGCTTATTTATATGGAAACTGTACAGTATCCACAGTTAAAACAGGAAGGTGATAATCGTAGCGATAGAAGTATAAATATAAAAGCTTATAGAGGAATTATATTAGATAGAAATGGTAATCCTTTAGCAATAAGTACTCCTGTTGATACTATATGGGTTGATCCTTTTTATGTAAAAGCAGATAGTCCTGAATTAAATGAAGTTATGAACATCTTGAATTTGTCAAAACAAACAAGAGATAAAATTGAAAGACAAGTTAAAGTTAGAGAAGGTAGAAGTGGCTTTGTTTATATAGAGCGTAAAGTTCAGCCTTATCTATCACAAAAAGTAAAAGATCTTGATATTACAGGTATTCATGTAATACGTGAGTTTAAACGTTATTATCCTCTAGCTGAAGTAGCATCACAGATTGTTGGCTTTACAAATATTGATGGTAAAGGTCAGGAAGGTCTTGAGCTAGAGTTTAATAAATTTCTTACAGGCCATGATGGATATTTTGAGTATAAAAAAGATCTTCATGGAGGTGTTGCATCGAAGAATGAAGATAAATATGTGCAACCAGAAAATGGACATAATTTACAGATAAGTATTGATTCTAGAATACAATATATTGCATATAAATATTTAAAAGAAGGTGTGATTCGGACTAACTCAGAAGCAGGTTCTGTAATTGTTGAAGATGTTCATACTGGTGAAATATTAGCTATGGCAAACTATCCTTCATATAATCCTAATAGTATGGCTGATGCCTACCCAGATAGACGTAGAAATAGAGCAGTTACTGATGTTTATGAACTAGGTTCTGTGATGAAAACATTTGCGGCAGCTACTGCGCTTACTTATGGTGATAATGTTAGTTCTAGTGAGCCTCTTATTGATACTCATCCAGGCTATTATCGTATTGGTAAAAACACCGTTCGAGATGAAAGAGATTATGGAGATGCTGACTTAAGATATATTTTAATGAAGTCAAGTAACGTTGGTATTTCTAAGATGATATTGAGTCTAACAGATCCAACTATATTAGAGTCTTCTTTAAGAAATTTTGGCTTTGGAGATAAAACTGGCATAAAACTTCCTGGTGAAAGAGATGGGTATGTTCCAGCTACAGATCAATGGGGTGATTTCCAGCTTGCGACATTATCTTTTGGGTATGGGATGAATGCCACAGATTTACAATTGGTAGCAGGAGTATCAGCTATTGCAAATGACGGTCAGTACATTAAGCCAACTATTTTAAAAAGACAGCCAGGAGAGGATATCAATTCAAGACCTATTCTTTCAGAAAAAAACTCTAAAGAAATGATAAGTATGATGGAATCTGTGGTTGAGGGTGTTGGTGGTACAGGGCCAAAAGCTAGAATTCCTCTATATCATGTTGCAGGTAAAACAGGTACTGCTAGGATGTTAGAAGGAGGAACTTATGGTGCTAAATACTTGGCTAGTTTTGTTGGTATGGTTCCAGCTAGTCACCCGGATATAGCAATTGTTGTTACAATTAAAGATCCTAAAGGTGATCAATATGGAGGTGGTTCTGTTGCCGCTCCAGTCTTTGCTAATGTTGCTTTAAATAGTTTACAGATCTTAGGTATTCAGCCAGATAATCTTAATGACTAAAACTTTTGTTTTTTAGATCTTTATAGTATATAATTACGCGTTGGTAAACTGTTCCTTTGTGCGGTTTATCCAAAGTTAATTATAATAGAAAAACAAACGGAGAAAGTTATGTTAACAGTACAAGATAAGCAAAACATTATTAAAGAAAATCAACAGTCAGAAGGTGATACTGGATCTCCAGAGGTTCAAGTTGCGCTTTTAACTGCAAGAATTAATGATCTACAAGATCACTTCGCAACACATAAGAAAGACAATCACTCAAGAAGAGGTCTTTTAAGACTTGTAAGTCAACGTCGTAAATTATTAGATTATTTACACGATAAAGATGTAGAAAGATATCGTAGCCTAATCAAGAAATTAAATTTACGTAGATAATAAATCTCATCTTAGTTGTTCTTACATCGGATAAAATCAAAAAATAAGGTTAAACTGTGAAAATATTTAGAGAAGTCTTTGAATTAGGAAACAAAGAAATTGTTCTTGAAACAGGTGGAATGGCTCGTCAAGCAGATGGGTCAGTAACAGTAAGTTGTGGGAATAATGTTGTATTGGTTACTACAGTAGTTAAAAAATCTGTAGCGGATGGTCAAGATTTTTTTCCATTATCGGTACATTACTTAGAAAAAACTTATGCTGCTGGTAAAATACCTGGGGGTTTTTTAAGAAGAGAAGGGAGACCTTCTGAAGAGCAAATACTTATTTCTAGGTTAATAGATAGATCTATAAGACCATCTTTTCCAGATGGCTTTTTTAATGAGATTCAAATAGTTGCTACTGTTGTATCTTATGATGGAACATTTTCACCAGATATGTTAGCTCTAATAGGAGCTTCTGCTTCTTTAGCAATTTCTGGAGCTCCTTATGATGATGTTATTGCTGGTGTAAGAGTAGGCTATATAAATGGTAAATATATTCTTAATCCAAATAAGGAAGATTTAAAAGAGTCTGCTTTAGACTTGGTTGTTTCTGGTACTGATGATGCTATTTTGATGGTTGAGTCAGAGGCTAATAGTTTGCCAGAGTCGGTTATGTTGGGTGGTATTTTATATGCGCATAAACATCTAAAAACTATTATTGGATCTATTAATAAGCTTGCTAAAGTAGCAGCTAAGCCACGCATGGAATATTCTGTTTATCAGATAAATAAAGTTTTAAAATCTCAGATAAAATCACAATTTTTTGGTGAAATAAAAAATGCTTATACTATAGCATCTAAGCAAGAAAGAAATGTCAAGCTTAATGAAATTAGAAAAAGCGTTTTGGAGTTTATATTCTCTAGTGATGTTGATAGTGGCGAATATAGCGAAAAAGAAATTCTTGAAGCTTTCCATGATATAGAGAAAGATCTTGTAAGAGCAAATATTTTAGAAGGTAAACCTAGAATAGATGGTAGATGTACAGAAACTATAAGACCAATTAATGTTAAGATTGGTGTTTTACCCGGAGTACATGGATCAGCTTTATTTACCAGAGGTGAAACTCAAGCATTAGTGGTTACTACATTAGGTAGTGACAGAGATGCTCAGCTTGTTGAGTCTTTAGATGGAATAGAGAAATCTAGATATATGCTTCATTATAATTTTCCTCCATACTCTGTTGGTGACTGCGGTATGGTTGGTATGGCACCAAAGCGTCGTGAAATTGGTCATGCTAATTTAGCTAAGCGTGCGACACAAGCTGTATTTCCTAACCAAGATGCATACCCATATGTTGTAAGAGTTGTTTCTGAAATTTTAGAATCAAATGGTTCTAGTTCTATGGCAACAGTATGTGGTTCATCTTTATCAATGATGGATGCTGGTGTGCCAATAGCTGAGCCAGTAGCTGGTATTGCTATGGGTCTTATCAAAGATGGCTCAAAATATGCTGTATTATCAGATATCTTAGGTGATGAAGATCATCTTGGTGATATGGACTTTAAAGTAGCTGGTACTAGATATGGTGTTACAGCCTTACAGATGGATATTAAGATCAAAGGTATTTCTAGAGAAATTCTTGAGCAAGCTTTAGAGCAAGCAAGAGTTGGTAGATTACATATCTTAGGTATCATGAATGAAGTTATAAGAGAGCATAAAGAGGCAGTTTCTGATGTTGCTCCTCAAATTCATATTATGAATATAAACCCTGCTAAAATCAAAGATGTAGTTGGTAGAGGTGGCTCTACTGTAAAAGGTATTGTAGAAAAAACTGGTGCTCAAATTGATACAAGTGATTCTGGAGAAGTTAAGATTTTTGCTAAAGATAAGAAATCTCTAGATTTAGCTAAAGCAATGGTTGAGGAAATAGTTGCTGAAGTCGAAGAAGGTCAAGTTTATAAAGGTAAAATAGTTAAACTTCTTGATTCTGGAGCATTTGTTAACTTACTAGGTAGTCAAGATGGTTATTTACCATTTTCGGATATTGAGCAAGCAGGTATTAAGACAAACTCTTTAGTTGAAGGACAGCCTTTAGAAGTTTTAGTCCAAAATATAGACAGAGGTGGTAGAGTAAAACTTTCTCTAGTAGCGAGGTAATTTTTATGAGTGAAGAAGTTCAAAGTGTAGATCCTATAAACTTTACAGAAGCAGCTTCTCTAAAAGTAAAAGAACTTATTGAAGAAGAAGGAGATAGGTCTCTTAGTCTTAGAGTTTACATCACTGGTGGTGGATGCTCTGGTTTTCAGTATGCTTTTGCTTTTGATAATGAAATAAAAGATGATGATATGGTTATTACAAAAAATGATGTACGTCTTCTTGTAGATTCAATGAGCTTTCAATACTTAGTAGGAGCTGATGTTGACTATAAAGATGATGTTGAAGGTGCATATTTTGTGATTAGAAATCCTAATGCGAAAACTACTTGTGGTTGTGGTTCATCTTTTTCTGTATAATAAAAAATAAATATTTCTAAATAAAAGAGATTTATATGAAAATCGCTAATTTTGAAGTAGGTAATGGTAAGCCATTCTTCCTAATGTCAGGACCATGTGTAATTGAATCTGAGCAGATGGCAATGGACACAGCAGGTTATCTTAAAGAAGTAACTGAAGATCTTGGAATTAATTTTGTTTATAAATCATCTTTTGATAAAGCAAATCGTTCTTCTATTAATAGTTTTAGAGGATTAGGTGTTGATAAAGGACTAGAGATTTTATCAAAGGTTAAAAAAGCTTATAATGTCCCTGTTGTAACAGATGTTCATGAAGATACTCCATTTGCTGAAGTAGCAGAAGTAGTGGATGTTTTACAGACTCCAGCTTTTTTATGTCGTCAAACAAATTTTATTCTAGATGTTTGTAAACAAGGTCGACCTGTAAATATTAAAAAAGGTCAATTTTTAGCTCCTTGGGATATGCAGCATGTAGTAGCTAAAGCTAAAACTACAGGTAATGAGCAAATTATGGTTTGTGAAAGAGGTGCAAGTTTTGGTTACAATAATTTAATTTCAGATATGCGCTCTCTTGAGATTATGAAATCTACAGGATGTCCTGTAGTTTTTGATGCTACTCACTCCGTACAGTTACCAGGTGGTCAAGGAAGCTCTTCTGGTGGTCAAAGGGAATTCGTACCAGTTTTATCAAAAGCAGCTATGGCTGTAGGTATTGATGGACTGTTTATGGAAACTCATCCAAAGCCAGATGAGGCAAAAAGTGATGGACCAAATTCATTTCCAATGTATAAAATAAAAGAATTTCTAAGTCTTCTTCAAGAGTTAGATAATTTGATAAAAAGTCAACCTAAAATAGAATTATAAGGTTTAGCATGGCTGGTAAAGATGATGTTTTTATAATAGGTATTGTTGGAGGTTCTGGCTCTGGAAAAACACTATTTTCAAATGAAGTAATCAAAAAGTTAAAGTCAAAACACTTAAACAAGATAGCAGTTATTTCAGAAGATCGTTACTATAAAAACTGGGGTGAAATGGTAGGTTTTGAAGAAGCATGTAAGATCAACTATGACCACCCAGATGCTTTTGATCATAAATTGTTAAGAAAAGATTTAGATAGTTTAGTACAAGGAAATGATATCTACATTCCTCACTATGATTACACGACACATTCTAGAATAGAGTCTAAGGCTGAAAAAATTGCTGGAGGTGTAAGTGTTATTATCATTGAAGGTATTATGCTGTTTAATGATAGAAAACTTCTAAAGATGATGGATTTTAAGGTTTATATGGATACACCATCGGACTTATGTTTTATTAGAAGATTAATGCGTGATCAAAATGAAAGAGGTAGAAGTGTTGATAGTGTTATAAATCAATATTTAGAAACTGTTAGACCGATGCATATTAAATTTATTGAGCCATCAAAGAGAAAAGCTGATATTATAATCCCAGATGGCGCTCAGAATAAAACTGTTATTGATATAATATATAATAAAGTAAGACAATTATTGAAAAAAAATGGAGTAAAAAATGGCTAGAGTAACGATAGAAGATTGTTTAGATAAAGTAGAAACAAGATTTGACTTAGTGGTTTTAGCTTCTATGAGAGCGAATTACATCTTGAAAAAAGGTTATTCAGAATCTATAGAAAATGAAAAAAAAGAAAAAGCTACTGTTGTTGCATTAAGAGAGATTGCAGAATCTGAAATAACACCAGAGCAAATTTTTAGGAGCGAAATAGAAGGGTAGTTCCAATAATCTTTTGCTAAAAAGATATTGACTTGTTAAGAAAGCTCTATATAATACTAGTCTATCGGGTGCATAGCTCAGCTGGGAGAGCATCGCCCTTACAAGGCGAGGGTCGGGGGTTCGAACCCCTCTGCACCCACCATGATAAGAAAAGGCGGTTTTATACCGCCTTTTTTGTTTTTGTATTTCTAATCCTTATATTATTTTCTAACTAAACTTTGCTAAACATGCTAGAATTTTTCTTAGGTTAAATGTGAAAAGAGAAGTTTTATGAAAAAGTTAGTTTTAACATCTATGCTGCTATCAGCATCTGTTTCAACAATTGCATATGCAGATACAAAAAGTGACAAAAATGATATTTGTCCTAGTGATTTAAAATACAAAAATATAAATATGAAAGATATGAGTTTTAAATATGCTAAATATAATGACCATATTTGTGCTACTTTAAAAGTTAATCTTGATAAAAATAAAAGTTGGAAAGAGCAAGGAAGTGGCTGGTTTGCGGCAGGTTTTGGAGCACAAACAATGAAAGATTCAAATATGTTTATATTTGTTCCACAAAAAACTGATAATAAAAAAGTAAAATATGATGTTTTTGCTAATGTTGGTGGAGCTTATGGTCCAACAAAACCACTTGATACTAAGCCTACTGATGGACAGATTGATCTTTTATCATCATCATTGGGCAAAGTTAAGTTTGCTATATATCCTAAAAAAGTAGCAAATCTTGCAGATACTGGAAACATTGATATGATTTTCTCACATTCTAAAGCAGCAACTTATCAATTTATTCCTCCGCATGTGTCAGCATATGATGATAAGCAGATGGTTATAAAATAAGTATTTCCTTTAGTTGTATTTGAGCTTTTAATTAAATACAATTATCCTAATATATTTTAGTTAAATTATTTATGGGAAGAGCTAGAAGAAGAAAGCTCAAAGAAGGTATCTTTGAAGCTGAAATTGTATCATTAAGTCATGATGGTAGAGGTATAGCAAAAGTAGATGGTAAAACAACTTTTATACCTTTTACATTGCCAGGTGAAGTAGTTAAATTTGAATATACTTTTTCAAAAGCTAAATTTGATGAAGCTAAAGCTGTAGAGTATATTAAAAAATCTCCAGATAGAATAACACCAAAATGTGATTTTTTTGAATCATGTGGTGGCTGTAATTTACAGCATATGTCTAGTAGTGCCCAAATTGAGCATAAGCAAGAGACTTTATTAAATCAGCTTAAATATATCGGTGAAGGAGTACAGCCTGAAAATATTCTAGAACCCTTATTAACAGACAATACAGAAGGATATCGTAATAAGGCACGTCTAGGTGTTAGGTATGTAAGTAAAAAAGGTAAAATACTCGTTGGTTTTAGAGAACGTAATGGTAGATTTTTAGCAGAGATAGATAGTTGTATAGTTCTTAATCCATTAGTTGGTAAAAAAATTAATGATATTGCTAAATTTATAGAAAGTCTTTCTATATATAATCAAATTGCACAATTAGAAATAGCTATAGATGATCATCGTCCAGCAATTATTGTTAGGCATTTAGAGCCATTTACAAATGAAGATTTAGCTAAGTTAAGAACTTTTGGTCAAGAGAATAATTATTGGATATATTTACAATCAAAAGGCCCTGATACTATTTATAGATTTTATCCAGATAGAGATCTTTCACCAACCAAGCTAAGCTATCAACCAATAGATGGTATTGAAATTAGCTTTGAACCAAATGATTTTACTCAAGTTAATAATGATATTAATCGGAAAATGATTAAAAAAGCAATAGAGCTTTTAGATATATCGAAAGAAGATTCTATTATTGATTTATTTTGTGGCTTAGGAAATTTTACTTTACCTATATCAAAATATGCAAAATCTGTAATCGGTGTTGAAGGTGAGTCAACTATGGTTCAAAGAGCTATTGAAACAGCACAGAATAATGAGATTACGAATGTTAAGTTCTATGCGGCAAATCTTTTCGAGAGCTTTGAAGATAAAGAATGGTTTAATAACTTTGAGTATAATAAGATGCTATTAGATCCACCAAGAGCAGGGGCTCAAGAAGTTTGTCAAGCTATTGAAAAATTTAATGTTGAAAGGATAGTATATGTATCTTGTAATACCGCGACTTTAGCAAGAGACGCAGGTATTTTAGTAAATCAAAAAGGCTATAAGCTGGTAAGTGCAGGTGTTATGGATATGTTCCCTCATACTATGCATGTCGAGTCGATAGCAGTTTTTGAAAAATCTTGATGGAGAAATTGATGTATATAGGTTTAGATGTTGGTGGTACAAATATATCAGCTGGTCTTTTTGATTCTGATAAAAATTTAATAGCTACAGCTAAGGTAAAATCAAAAGGCAAAAGTGATACAGAAGTAGTTTTAGGCCAAATTTTTAAAGTAATAAACAAGCTTATTGATGATTCCAATAAAGATAAAATAAAAGCTATAGGCATTGGTATGGCAGGATTTGTTGATTCAAGAGAAGGAGTCCTTAAGTTTAGTGCTAATTTAAATCTAAATGGTGTAAATATAGTTAACGAGGTAAGCCAAAAATTTGGCAATATACCAGTATTTCTTGAAAATGATGTTAATGTTGGTGTTATTGGGGAATGGAAATATGGTGTTGGCAAGGGACATAAAAATATTGTAGGGATATTTGCTGGTACTGGAATAGGAGGAGGTCTTGTAGTTCATGATCAATTCTTATATGGTGAAACCGGTGGTGCTGGAGCTGTTGGACATGTTACTATAAATCCTCAAGGGGCGTACTGTCAAAGTTGTGGCTCACAAGGTTGTGTAGAGACATATGCTGGAAAAGTTGGTATGGAAAATAGAATTTTAAATTTGCATAAAAAAGGTATCAAAAGTATGCTGATTGATTCTGTTTTGGAAAATAATGGTAAGCTAAAGGGCTCATATCTTAAAAAAGCTTTAGATGCTAAAGATCCCGTTGCTATTGATATTGCTAATACAGCAATGACTCATTTAGGTATAGCAGTAGCAAATTATATAAATTTGATGAATCCATCTCTAGTTCTTTTTGGTGGTGGAATTATGGAAGCTATAGGTCAGGATTATTTAGAGACTATTTATCAATCTTGTTCAAAATATGCTTTTAAAACAATGCTGGATGCGTGTCAACTAAAGATCGCTACTTTAGGTGATAACTCAGGTGTATATGGAGCTATGGATATAGCGTTTAATAGACTAAAAGGAAACTGGTAATGCTTATAGGTGTAGATATTGGTGGCTCAAATATGGCTGCTGGATTATTTGATGAAAATAAAAAGTTAATAACAACTGCAAAAGTTAAATCTAAGGCAAAAGAGGCAACAGAGGTTGTAATTGATCAGTTATTTAAAGTCATTAATAAATTAATAGCAGAAATTCCTAAAGATAAAAAACTTGATGGTATTGGTATTGGTATAGCAGGCTTAATAGATAAAAAAACATCTGTAATTCGCAGAAGTGTAAATATTAATGTCAATGGCGTTAATTTGAAACATATTCTAGAAGAAGAATATGGAGTACGTGCTGAGATAGATAATGATGTAAATGTTGGTATTTTAGGAGAGGCTAAATATGGTGCTGGCATTGGTTGTGATGATATAGTTGGAGTTTTTGTTGGTACTGGCATTGGAGGAGGATTAGTATTAAACGGTAAGCTTTATACAGGAAATAGTGGATTAGCTGCAGAACTTGGCCATACCATTATTAAACAAGGTGGTTCATATTGTCCAGGTTGTGGTTCACAAGGTTGTTTAGAGGCGTATGCAGGTAAGGTTGGTATAGAGAAAAAGATAGAAAATCTAGCTAAGAAAAAAATTAAAAGTACTTTGATTGAGCTAGTTACTGAAAATAATGGTAAATTAAAAAGTAGCCATATTAAAAAAGCACTTGACGAAAATGATCAAATTGCTTTAGATATTCTATCAGAAGCAATGGAATCTTTGGGTGTGGGTATTGGTAGTGCTTTGAATATGATTAATCCATCTATGGTAATCTTAGGAGGTGGTGTAATGGAAGCAATAGGTGAAAAATACCTTCCTCAAATAAAAAGAGCAGCTATGAAAAATTCATTTGCTGACATTTATGCTGAATGTGATTTTAAATTAGCGAAATTAGGAGATCAAGCTGGGATATATGGAGCTATGGAGCTGGTCGCAAATTAAATCAATATACTTGGATATATAAATGATTAATCAGATTCTTTCTAATTTTTTCTTGCAAATATTTAACTATTTAAAGGGGTTTAGAGATATTGAGTTAGGAAAGATTTTTAGTGATTATAATGCTTTTGAAATTTTATGGCTTATTTGCTCGGTTGTAGTGCTTGGGCTTATAAGTATACTAACTACAGATAAGTATTTAGTTTTAACAACTATTGCTACAGTTACAGGGATGTTAAATCTTTTTTTAATAGCAAAAGGGAAAATACTTAATTATTTTTTTGCTTTTATTAATAATCTAACATACGCATATGTTTGTTATCAGCAAGGTATTTTTGGTCAGTTCTTATTATTTACATTTTTCTTTTTTCCTATGCAGTTTTATGGTTTATATAATTGGACAAAGCCTCAAAACATAGGTGAGAATAATGATATTGTGACAAGAAGCCTTAATAATAAACAAAGATTATATCTTTTTATAGGAATTGTTATTGCCGCTATTTTATATGGTGTTTTTATACTTAAAGGTATATTTAATCAGCAAGTTGGACTTTTTGCTGATTCACTAACTGGTGTTGTTTCTGTTGTTGCTATTATTCTTATGGTAAAAGCATATTTAGAACAGTGGGCATTATGGATAGTTATTAACACGCTTTCAACAATTATTTGGATACAACAATATATATCTGGATCTAGTGATAGTATTGCTTTTCTTGCTATGTGGTTAATTTATTTATTCAATGCTGTCTATGGCTATGTGAATTGGAAAAAGTTACAAAAAAATTCCTAAACTTTCTATATCACCTTAACTTAAGCGTTAGCTTCCTATATAATCAGCTTTATTCATTGACTAGATTCCTGTGAGTAGGATATGACTGTTAGACAAACTTTGTTTTTGATTCTTACACCAATAGTCGCAATGTGTGTATTATCGTTTGGAAATGGTTTTTTTACAACCTATTCATCTATTGAGTTAAATAGTCTTGGTCGCTCTAATTTAATGATTGGATTGATTTCAGCTGCTTATTTTTTTGGTATGATGTCGGGATCTTATTTCTCTCAATCTACAATAGTTAGAGTTGGATATATTAGAGCATTTGTTCTATTTGCTTCATTAATGGCAATAAGTACTTTAATAATCGGTGTTTATAAAGAGGTTCTTGTTTGGGTGCTCTTTAGATTTGCTTGTGGTTTTTCTCTAGCAGCTTTATTTATTATTATAGAAAGCTGGTGTATTTTGTCTTCTGAAAGAAGGAATAGAGGACTAATATTTTCAATATATTTATTTGTTTACTATGGTACGCAAGCATTATCTCAATTGATGATAAACTTTCATTTTAGCGATGGATTATTAGCATATTGCTTTATATCTTCATTATGTAGTATTGCTATAGTATTAATGGCCTTTACTAAGACTGTGGCACCAGTCCCTCAGTCAGAAGAGATTTGCTCGCCAATGAAAATTATGAGGAAAGTTCCTCTAGCTATGGTTGCGAGTATTATAGGAGGATCCTTACTTGGCGCAATTTACACTATATTGCCAGTATTCTTAGTTAGAGTTGATAGTACTCATAATATGATATCAGTTTTGATGATGACTACTATATTGGGAGGTATGCTATTACAAATTCCTATAGGTAAACTATCGGATATTATAGATAGAAGAAAAGTGATTTTACTAGTAGGGGCGGGAATCTGTATAGCTTCTATTTTAATATGTCTTTTCCATAACTCATTCTTTATGTTTGCTGTTATTATATTTATATTTGGAGGATGTGCATTTGTAATTTATCCTCTATCAATATCTCATGCCAGTGACTTTCTTGATGAGCATGAGATATTAGGAGCAATTGGTGTATTGACTATCGCATATGGTTTAGGTTCTGTAGTTAGCCCTATTGTTATATCTAGTTTTATGGCATTTGTTGGACCATTTGGTTTCTTTGTGATCACGGCTTTGCTTAGTGCTGTTTTATGTCTTTATTCACTTTATAGAGTTTCTACTAGAACCTCAGCAAAAGATACTGTACAGTTTACAGCAGCTACTCCTGAGAGTCTTAAGTTTAGCGAAGCTCAAGAAATTATTTCAGATAAGTCATCGGAAGAATAGCTTCAAAGGCTATATTCAAATTGCAAAGCATATCTAGCTAGCTTATAATTACAGAAGTTTGTATAAATGTTAGAAAGACTTAACATATCTTAAGGAGTTTATAGTTATGTCATCACAAATAAATAAAGTTTTTGCAAGACAGATATTAGATTCACGTGGAAATCCTACTATTGAAGTAGATGTTGTTTTAGAAAGTGGGGCTTTTGGTAGAGCTGCTGTACCGTCAGGAGCTTCAACAGGCATTAGAGAAGCTCTAGAGTTAAGAGATGGAAATAAGAAACTTTTCCTTGGTAAGAGTGTTTATAAGGCAGTTGAAAATGTAAATACAAAAATTGCTCAAGCAGTTAAAGGCTTAGATGCTTTAGACCAAAGATTAGTTGATAAAACTATGATTGAGTTAGATGGTTCTGAGAATAAGAAGAATTTAGGTGCAAATGCAATTTTAGGTGTTTCGCTAGCTACAGCTAGGGCAGCAGCATCACATTTAAGAAAGCCATTCTACCGTTATTTAATGGATGTTAAAGAGTATTTAATGCCAGTACCAATGATGAATGTTATTAATGGTGGTTCTCATGCTGATAATAATGTTGATATGCAGGAGTTTATGATTGTACCGGCAGGTTTTGATACTTTCTCAGAAGCTCTTAGATGTGGTACAGAAGTATTCCATACACTTAAGAAAGTTTTAATTGCTGATGGTTATAGTGTAGCTGGTGTTGGTGATGAGGGTGGTTATGCTCCTGATCTTCCATCAAACGAAGCTGCAATTGAAGCAATATTAAAAGCTGTTAAAGAAGCTGGATATGAGCCAGGTAAGCATGTATTTATTGCTCTAGATCCTGCAAGTAGTGAATACTATAAGGATGGTAAGTATGAACTTGCTTCAGAAGGTAAATCTTTAACTTCAGCTGAGATGGTTGAGTATTTCGCTAAATGGGTTGATAAATATCCAATCGTATCTATTGAAGATGGTATGGCTGAAGAAGATTGGGATGGTTGGAAGCTAATGACTGATAGACTAGGTAAAAAAGTTCAGTTAGTTGGTGATGACTTATTTGTTACAAATCCTAGTATTTTAGCTAAAGGTATAGAAAAAGGTATTGCTAATTCTATATTGATTAAACTAAATCAAATTGGTTCATTAACAGAGACTTTTGAAGCTATGGCTATGGCTGGACAAGCTGGTTACACATGTGTGGTTTCGCATCGTTCAGGTGAAACTTCTGATACTATTATTGCAGATTTAGCAGTAGCTACTTGTTCTGGACAAATTAAAACAGGCTCGCTTTCAAGATCTGATCGTATAGCTAAATACAATCAGTTACTAAGAGTAGAAGAAGAGCTAGGTGAGAATGCTATTTATCCTGGTATTAAATCTTTTGTTTTTAATTCTGCTGAAGAAGAAGATTCTAAAAGTAATGAACCTCAAGAGATTATTGTTGAAGAAAGTGAAACTGAAAAAGTTGTAGTTCAAGTAGAAGAATAATTATTATTCTATGAATACAAAATCAAACTTTTTTTTCTATTTTTTTATTTCTGCCGTGATACTACTAATAATCGTATTGCAATATGATCTTTGGTTTAGTAATACCGGGCTAATGAAATATGATGCATTAAAGAAAGCTGTTGCGGCACAATCAGAAGAAGTTAAGCAAAAAACTCAAACTAATGCTCAACTATATTCAGAGGTTGTATCATTGCGTAAAAATAATGAAGTTCTTGAAAGTTTAGCTCGTGAAAATATGGGCTTAATTAAGAAGGGTGAGGTTTTCTATAGTGTCAAATAAATATGTAATTATTCCTGCTGCCGGTATTGGCACAAGGATGAAATTAAATATTCCGAAACAATACTATAGGTTATCTAATGATAAAACTATTCTTGATAATACTTTAGAAAAGTTTATTGATAATTGCTTTTTTGACCATATATTTTTAGCCTTAAGCTCCGAAGATGAATTCTGGAGTCAATCTATTTACTACAATCATTCTAAAGTTAAAACTTGTGTGGGTGGCAAAACTCGTTTTGAAAGTGTTTATAATGGTTTGAAAGCTATCAAAGGAAATAGTGATGATTGGGTTTTTGTCCATGATGCTGCTAGACCTTGTATTGATACTCAAAATATTATAGATCTGTATGAGCAAACAAAAAACTCTCATTCTCAAGCAGGCATATTAGCTGTTAAAGCATTTGAGACAGTTAAGAAAGTAGGTGTTAAAAATATTATTGTGAAAACTATAAATCGTGATGATATTTGGTTAGCACAGACTCCACAATTATCTAGGCTAGGGCAGTTAGAAAAGTCTTTTGATTTTTGTCATTCAAATAATCTTATTAATAAGATAACAGATGAGGCTTCAGCATTAGAGTTATATGGTATAAACCCAATAATTGTTGAAGGTGCGAGAAAGAATATAAAGATAACAACACAAGATGATTTAGATTTTGCTAATTGGCAGTTAAATAAATAATATTACTTTATCAATAATCCAATTACATACCCAAATATTATTATTAAGCCCATTATAAATAGTGCCGAATCAAGAGCTACTTTTCTATATGCTTTACATTTTATATTTTTATAAATAATTATTACTGGCAAAATATATAACAGAAAAGCTACAGTTGGAGCTACTAATATACCTATTATATTAAGAATCTTAAAGTTGCATATTGTGCATATCCATAGGACTATAAATATTAAGCTGATACATATTTTGCTTATTATGGACTCTGATATTTCTATATGGCAAATATTTCTAAAAAAATATCTAAACAGATATCCTAAAGCTTCTTTTGAACCAATATAGCATCCTATAAATGAGCTTATAATCGCTGTAAAAACAATCATAGGTGCCAAAATATCTAATATAGCGCTGTGATGTTGCTCTTGTATTAGTGTTACTATTGATAGGTTATTATTATTTGCTCTGTCTAGATCTGTTATAGTAGTGCTAAGTAAACAAGATGTTATAAAAATTAATACGAAAATAAAGAGTATCAAAGCATTAATTTTAAGAATTTTATAAATTTTTGCTTTTTGTTCATAATTATTAATTTCTA
The DNA here is from genome assembly GCF_036281795.1 of Francisella sp. 19S2-4. Lineage (NCBI taxonomy): Bacteria > Pseudomonadati > Pseudomonadota > Gammaproteobacteria > Thiotrichales > Francisellaceae > Francisella > Francisella sp. 19S2-4. The sequence continues at coordinate 5,470 of NZ_JAWUZH010000030.1, read as the reverse complement.
CATAACTTTTATAAAAAACAACTAAGCTAGAAATAACAGGAGAATGGTTCATTGATAGAACTAATATTGGTAGAACCATCAATATTCCTACAATATATTGAGTAAGGTTAAAGTGGCTGTCTGTAACAAAACTATAGTTCCAATATGGAATGATATATATAGATAATGTTATTACTAATATTATTAAAAAGACTACAATAAGCTGCATGAATTTTAGGATGATATTTATACCTAAAGAAACTACTACCAATAGAGTTATTAATATACTAAAGCTAAACCAAATATTTGTAGATAAGTTTATGTTCGTAATATTATGACTTAGTAAAAAATTACTTAATTCATTATTTAAACCAATTGAGTACATTGGCATGTTTAAAAAGATAGCAAAAAAATAAAGAATTACACAAACTAAACCAAAGAGTTTTCCTAAATTGTGAGTGAAAACATCAGTAATACCACCATCTTCAGAGCTTATTACAATGTTCGCCATATTTTTATGTGAATAGTACGTTAGAGGTAGTGCAAATATCATTACAGTTAATACTGCCCAAAAGCCACTATCTCCAGCTTGCACTGGTAAATATAATAATCCAGCTCCAATAGCTGTACCAAATAGAGTGAAAATCCATTGAGTATCCATTTTTTTAGAATATGGATTTTTTATTGCCTCCACTAATTACCCCAATCTAGTATTACTTTACCACATTTACCACTTTTCATTATTTCAAAGCCTTTTTGAAAGTCATCTATATGTAGTCTATGAGTTATTATTGGAGCTATATCCATACCAGCTTGAATCATGCTAGACATTAAGTACCAAGTTTCAAACATTTCTCTACCATAGATACCCTTTAAAGTGAGGCCTTTGAATAAGATAGCTCCCCAATTTATTGAAATATCTCCAGCTGCAATACCTAATAACGATAGCTTGCCTCCATGATTCATAACATCTAGCATCATAGATATAGCAGAGTTAATCCCAGACATTTCTAGCCCTACATCAAAACCTTCACTCATGCCAATGTCTGACATTACTTTACGCATTTGTTTAGTTAGTTCTTCTTGAGTTTTATACGGTGCTACATTTAAGGCTACAGTCGCGCCAAATTCTTCTGCTTTTTTTAAACGATATTCATTAACATCAGTAATAACTATTCTGCGAGCACCACAAAATCTAGCGATCTTTATTGCCATTAACCCAATTGGTCCAGCTCCAGTTATAAGTACATCTTCACCAGTTAGATTAAATGAAAGTGCAGTATGTACAGCATTTCCAAGAGGGTCAAATATGCTAGCTATTTCATCTGAAATAGTATCAGGAAGCTTAAATACATTTGATGCAGGCATAGCTAAAAACTCAGCAAAGGCCCCTTGTACATTAACGCCTATTCCTCTAGTTTCTCTACATAAATGACGTTTGCCAGCTTGACAATTCCTGCAATGTCCACAAACAAGGTGTCCTTCTCCAGATACTCTATCACCAATATTAAGTCCAGTTACACCATTACCTTTATCTACAATCTCACCAACAAATTCATGCCCTGTAATCATTGGTACAGGGATAGTTTCTTGAGACCATTTATCCCAGTTATATATATGAAGGTCAGTACCACATATAGCGGTTTTTTTAATTTTTATTAAAACATCATTGTAGCCACATTTTGGTATTGGTGCATCATTGATCATCCATATACCAGGCTCTCTTTTTAATTTACACAATGCTTTCATATTTGTTTAATTCCTTTAAATGAAGTTTGTATATGAGGAAATTAGATTTTATTAATTAGTTTATTAAATGATACCTAAATCTTTACCTGCTTTTGTAAATGCATCTACAGCCTTATCTATTTGTTCAAAAGTGTGAGCAGCAGACATTTGTGTTCTAATACGAGCTTTACCTTTAGGAACAACAGGGTATGAAAAAGCAATTACATATATACCGTAGTCTAAAAGTCTTTCAGCAAAATCAGCAGCTTTCTTCTCATCATAGATCATTACAGGAATAATAGGATGCTCTCCAGGAATTAGGTCAAATCCAGCAGCAGCCATTTTAGATCTAAATCTTTGTTGATTAGCTTGTAATTGCTCTCTTAGCCTATTAGAGCTTTTGGTTATTTCTAAAGCTTTTAAAGATGTTTTAGCAATGATTGGAGCTAAAGAGTTTGAGAAAAGGTATGGTCTTGATAAATTTTTTAATACATCAACAATTTCCTTTTTAGCACATATATAGCCACCAGATGCTCCACCTAAGCCTTTGCCTAATGTTCCTGTTAAAATATCTACACGGCCCATTACATCACAGTACTCTATTGAGCCTTTACCACTTTTCCCAACAAATCCTGATGCGTGTGAATCATCTACCATAACAATAGCGTTATATTTGTCAGCTAAGTCACAGACTGCTTTAAGATTGGCAATAATACCATCCATTGAGAAAACTCCATCTGTTGCAATCATTTTAAATCTTGCGCCAGCTTTATCAGCTTCTATAAGTTTTTCTTCAAGATCTTGCATATCGTTATTGTTATATCTAAATCTCATAGCTTTACATAACCTAACACCATCTATAATACTTGCATGGTTAAGAGAATCACTAATAATAGCATCTTCTTTGGTAAGTAAAGTCTCAAAAAGTCCAGCATTTGCATCAAAACAAGATGGGTATAAGATAGTATCTTCAAACTCAAAGAAATCGCTAAGTTCTTTTTCAAGTTGTTTGTGAACACTATTTGTACCACAAATAAATCTTACAGATGCCATACCATAGCCACATTCTTCTATATGATCTTTAGCATATGCAACTATTTCAGGATTATTCGCGAAACCAAGATAGTTATTAGCACAAAAATTGATAAGTGTTTCACCATTTTTTAATTTTATAACTGGTTCCTGAGGAGTCGAAATTATTCTCTCACTTTTATAAGTACCAGCATCTTTTATTTCTTGAATTTTGTTATTAATATTATCGTAAAAATCCTTGTTCATAATATAATCCTTGATTTTTCTTAAGTACACCAACTCTAATATATATAAGAATGTTTAAATTTGGAAATTTTTAATGCTAGATTACGTAAAATTTATACTATGTTTCATTATGTTTTTGGAAAAACATAATTTGGATATTAACGCTTTTATTCTAATAAGATAAAGATTACTTTTTAGTCTCAAAAAATCAAAGAATTATATTAATTTTTTGCAAACTATAATGAAAAATTAAGCTTCCCTAAAAGTAAAGATAATAATGATATATTATCAAATATTTTATTGTATTTTTGTTTTTTGTCTTTATAGAATTGATTATGGAGTGATATTACCAAATTAAAAATATAAGGAGACTTGGTATGAGTGGGAAGAAGAGAATAGCTACTATGATCTCGTATGCATTAATGGGTTTAGGTTCATTTGGCATGGTAGAGGCATCTACAAGTAATGATGTTGAGACATATGACTTTAAAGCACCATTTAAAGATTATAATAATAAAATAGTTTTAAAGATCAATAATGTATCATCAGCAAAGACAATTGAGTTTACAAGTAACTTTAAGCCGAAGGCTGGTTGGGGTAATTGTTTTGGAACTAGAGCAGATCTTGTTGATTTTGCATCTGTACAAAATAGTAAAGGTGACTATGTAACTAAGATGACATTAAAAGATGGTGGATCTTTTGATTTAACACAATCTTGTGATGTTATGGGCACAGATTCAGGTAATGCAGTTGTATTACCTGGAGTTGTAGTTCCAATAGTTAGTGATCTTAAAGTTGATGGTAAAGATCTTGAGATAGAAAGACCATGTGCTGGTAATGTATGTAAAGATCCAGCACCTGGATATACAAATGCTGCATATTATGCGCAGTGGGCAGTATGGGGACGTAAATATAACCCATATGATTTTAAATATAATGAATTAAATACGATAATTTATGCATTTATAGGTTTTGATGGAAGTACTGGTAATATAAAAACGCTAGATGCTTCTGCAGATACATGGGGCCTTTCAGCAGCAGCTAGAGCAGCTAAGAAATATCCATATTTAAAATCATTCTTATCATTTGGTGGTTGGACAAATAATGGTGTTACAACGGCTCCAATGTTTGAGAAATTAGCTTCAAATCAACAAAGTATGGAAAATTTTGCTAAGCAAGCAGTAGAGCTTATGCGTAAGCTTGGTTTTAACGGTATAGACATTGATTGGGAGTGGTGGTCTGATTATGGTAATGATGTAGCTCCGGCTAAGAAGATGTTAGCATTCTTTAAAGTACTTCGTGCTGAGTTAGATAAAGCTAGTGAAACTGATGGTAAGAAATATTATCTTGCAATAGCTGTTAATGGAGCTAGAAGCCGCATTGAAGCTATGGAAAACCCAAGTAATCCAAATAGTGTATCAGACTTCTGGAAGCAAACTGGTGAGTTAATGGATGAGATCAACGTGATGAACTACGATTACCAAGGTGCATGGGGAACTGGTTTCCCTGCATACTTCCAAGCATCATTTGCATTCCCTGATGTATCAGGAGTTGGAAATAGTAATTATAGTGCTGGAGATGTATCAAATGATGTACAGGATAATGTTACAGATAGTTCTGGTAGTAATGTTACATTAAGTAAATCTATAGGCGTAGATGGTGGATGGTCAATCCAAGATTCTATTGATGCATATATTAAAGCAGGAGTTCCTGCTAAGAAATTAATAGTTGGTTTACCTTTGTATGCAAGATCGATGGCTGTTGATAGTGCTAAGGATGGAGGATTATTCCAAACTATTACAGGTCCTGGTATTGGTGATTATGAGAAAGGTGTATTTGACTATAAATGTTTAGTTAATCCTGTTAATGATCCAGTAAATGGATGTGGCTCATCTAATCCAGTGAGTGGTTTATCAGATTTGCAATTCTATGATGAGAAATCAAATGTAGCTACATTTGATAAATATGGTAGAGTAGCTATGCAACCTTGGGCATATAGTCCATCTACTAAGTCATTTATAACTTATGATGATACATGGTCAGTTGCAGAGAAAACTAAATATGCTAAGAGCAAAGATCTTGGTGGTACTATGTTCTGGGAAGCAGATGGAGATTCTACAGATAATAGTAAGTCACTTATAAGTGCAGTAGCAGCTGTATATCAGTCAGATAGTATTTATATATCTGTAAATAATGTGACAGAAACATCTGCGACTATATCTTGGAATAAGCCAGAGCTTGAGGGTAATGTTACATATACAGTTAAGTTAAATGGCAATGTAGTTGCTCAGAATATTACTGCTCAAAGTTATGTGTTAACTAACTTAGATAAAGCTACTAATTATAGTATAGAAGTTACTGCTAATGCTTCTAGTGAGTCTAGAACAGATAGTTTATCATTTACAACATCTGGTGGAGATGATCAAAACCAAGGTGGAGATGATCAAAATCAAGGTGGAGATGATCAAAATCAAGGTGGAGATGATCAAAATCAAGGTGGAGATGA
>NZ_JAWUZH010000002.1:0-96130 GCF_036281795.1 Francisella sp. 19S2-4 | reverse complement strand
ATTTAAGGCTAAGTTTTTACTAAAAATAGCAAAAATATTCCTATTCATAGAAATTGAAAGATTTATTCAACAGTCTTAATAATTATAGTAATACTACAGTATTAGTTAGAATAACATTATTAGAGATAATTTAAGATTAAAAATTCGTAAGGTGCTTAATGTATTTAAATTACCAGTTGATTTTCTTTTTAGGAACCCACTTATCAAGGAGACTTTTATATTTTTTCTCTAAAATTTCCTTAGGTGGTAATTCTGGTAATTTCGAGTATAAATCTGCTTTTTGGAAAGCCTTTAGCAAAGGAAGTAGTAACCAGTCTTTTTCACTAGCAAGCTCTTGGTATGCTAGGCCACCTGTTTGAGGAGTATGCCATGGATAAAAAGAGTGATAGCGAAGAAGATATAACCCTTCATAAGGTATATCGCTTCCTTGTTCAAAAACTTTATAAATGTATTCATCATGTCCAAAACTCATATCGACATTATCAAAGCCACATTTTTTCTTATACTTTCCATAATGAGTTTCAGACTCATTATTATACTCATCATAATCTTTAGAATCTTTAACAAACTCTCTATGGGCAAAAACATTAGCAGAAGCAAAAGGGCAAGCAATAGGATATGTATCGCCAACAGTTGACCATTGAGGCAATTGACCATATTCTGGTAATGTCATAATTTTACCTAAATCATGTACGAAACCAACTAAAGGGAACCAAGACCAATCTTTAATATGATTGTATAGATTACCTAGATTTTGTTTTTCAGTATAAAAATCTTGCCACACTTTAGGAACACTTTGCCACTCATGATCTCTAAATAGCGATCTAATTAAAGCATTTTCTCTAATTTCAGTATCACTTTTTAAGAACTTATTTTGGCAAGCCTCTGCCGTTTGATATGCATGTTCAATTTGAGGTAAATCATTATCAGGATCACTTTCATCATGAACATTTTCAAGAAGTTTAAATACGTCATAAACATCCATATTACCAAGCTCAAGCTTAAAGTATTTTTGTTTCATTTGAGCAACATAATCAGGATTTTGATTAATATGCATTTCTCTATAAGTTCTTTCTACGCGATCTTGAAATTTACTATCCGTATAGTTACGAAACTCACCAAATGTATTTTCTGCTGTTTGAGACATAATATTTCTCCTTTAAATTATTTTGTAAAGCTATAATCATCTTTGCCTAAGTATCTTGTAGGAACACCTTTATTAAGATTATTTTCTATAGTCTCAAGGTGAACCCCTTTGGTTTCTGGAACAAAGAGATATGTAACAACAAACGCTAAGGCCGCGATACAAGCATATATTCCAAAAGTAAATGATATTCCTAGGCTTGTCAATATAGTTAAGAAAGTTGCAGCAACAACAAAGTTAGCTAACCATTGAATAGATGCAACAAAACTCATAGCAGATGCTCTTACGCTTAAAGGGAATATTTCTGATATAATTAGCCAGAAAAGAGATCCAACACTTATACAATATCCAACAATATATACTAGAAGACATACTAATGCTAGTATAGCTGTTGCTCCACTTGAGACATTATGTAATAGATAGATCATACTAAATAAGCTTAATGCAGCCATAGCCGACCCAATTAATAGAAATTTTCTTCTACCTAATCTATCAATAAATATGATAGTAACAATTGTTGCAATAAAGTTTACAAGACCTAGAGATAATGTCATTAGCATTTTCATCTCAGCACCTTGGAATCCTATATTTGACATAATATAGGGGCCATAATACATAACCGTATTTATTCCAAAGAACTGCTGAAATATACCAAGTGCTAGACCTATATAAAGAACTGGACGAACTTTTTTATCAAAAATTGCTGAAAATTTTAATTTATTAGAATTTTCTAGGTTATTTTTAATAGCTGATAATTCCTCAGAGACATCATGTTCAGTTTCACGAATTTTTGATAAAGTCTCATAAGCCTCAGTTTTCTTACCTTTAGAAAATAGCCATTTAGGAGAGTAAGGCATAAAGCACATGCCTATAAATAGCATAATCGCTGGAATTAGTCCCGTAGCAACCATAGCACGCCAACTACCGCTACTAGTGAAATAATAGTCAACTAGAAAAGCTATAACTTGTCCACCTGTAAGAAATGCGCCATTCCAAAGGACTAAAGATCCTCTTTTAGAAGATGGAGCAACTTCTGCTATAAATAAAGGAGCAGCAAATGAAGCAATACCTATAGCAGCACCTAAGATAAATCTACCAAATATTAACATTTCTATATTTGGTGCTAGTGAAGCTACTAAAGTTCCTATTATAAAAAGTAAACTTGTTGCTATCATAGCTTTTTTGCGGCCAAACTTATCAGTAAAATAGCCACTTATAAGTGCACCAAAAAAAGCCCCTAAAACACAAAAACTAACTACTAGCTCTAACTGCCAGTGTTCAGCTAAAAATTCTTTTTGAACAAAGGGAGTAGCTCCTGCAATAATAGATGTATCAAAGCCAAATAATAATCCACCAATTGCTGCTACAGCAACAATCATAATTACGTATGCTTTAGCTGATTTTTGTTTAGACTGCATTTTATTTTTTCTCCAAAATATATCTAATGTGAATATTTTCACATAGACAAACTATAAATTTTTAAACAATACTCTTTTCAAAGAATATTATTTCTTTCGATAATTTAAATATTTATATTAAATATTTTAAGCGATTGTGTATAAGTTAAATCATAAGCAATATCAAAAGCATCAGCTTTAGATATTCTACCTTGAAGAACCATTTCCGCTAGGTATACTGCATCAACACGTCTAGCTATATCATGCCTAACCGGTATAGATAATAGAGCGCGAGTATCATCTATAAAACCTGAGCAGTTATAGAAACCAGCTGTTTCTGTTACAGCATGGCGAAATCTTTTCATTCCCTCAGCAGAATCATTAAACCACCATGGTGGTCCTAAAAAAACACTTGGATAATGTCCAGCTAAAGGAGCTAATTCACGTGAATAAGTCGATTCATCCATAGTAAATAGTACTGTTTTGAAATTATGATTATTACCAACTTTACTCAAAAGAGGGTGTAAGCCATTTACATAATCACATTTAAGAGGAATATCACAACCCTTATCATTGCCAAATTTTCTTTGGATTCGTGTGTTATGATTTCTAAAAACACCAGCATGGATTTGCATAACTAGACCATCATCAGTAGCCATTTTTGCCATTTCAGTAAGCATTTGACCACTAAAAACTTGCTTTTCTTTAGCGCTAGCAGTATTCGAAACTATTTTTTTAAATAGGTTACGGCGTTCAGTTTTGTCCAAATCATAAGTATTTGGAACTGTAACACCATGATCAGAAGCAGTAGCTCCATTAGCTTTAAAAAACTCACGTCTTTCTGCTAAGACTTTAATAAAGTCATCATATGAGTCTATTTTTGTATTAAGTTTTTTTGCTAGTTTCTTTATATTTTTATGGACAGGGTGTAGTTCTGGATTTGTAACACTATCTGGACGAAATGTCGGTATTATTTGACATCCAAAGTCAGATTTAGCAATATTTCTATGATGTGCTAGATCATCAGCTACATCATCAGTAGTTGCGATAGCTTTTATATTAAATCTATTACAGATCTCACGAGGAAGAAATTCTTTTTGTTTTAAACAATTATTTATATGCTCATATAATTCATCGGCTGTTTCAGTAGTAAATGACTTATTATAATTAAAGACATTTTTTAATTGAGCATCAAACCATAAGCTAACTTGAGTACCTCTAAATAAATACCAATTTTCAGCAACTTTTTTCCATATTTTTTTAGGATCGGTTTCAACAGATTTACCATCTTGTCTTGTAATACCAAAATCTTCTAATTTTAAACCTTGAGAGTAAAACATTCTAAAAATATAATGATCAGGCTTTATAAGAAGCTCTACAGGGTTTTCAAAGGATTTATTCTCATCAAACCATGATGGGTCTGTATGGCCATGAGGGCTAATTATTGGAAGGTCTTTGATATGTTGATAAATTTCAAGAGCTAAATCTCTAGTTTGTTTATCTACAGGCATTAAAATGTTATCGTTTAACATATTCTTTCTCCTTTTATATCAATGATGAACTTCCTATTGCAATAACATTTTCTAGATCCAAATATTCCTGTTGATTTTGAGAGTTAATCCCTCCTGTTGCACAGAACCTTATATTAGGAAATACAGACCTATAATTTTTCAAAACTTTAATTCCACCAAATGCTTCTGCTGGAAAAAATTTAAGCGTATTAAAACCATAGCTCATTGCTGTCATAATTTCAAAGGGTGTTATAGCACCTGGTAAATATTTAAGATTATGTTCGCGAGCAAAATTTAGTAACTCATCACTACTACCAGGAGAAACATAAAAGTCAGCCTCAAGAAATCTTGCTTTTCTAAATAGCTCTATATTTGTTATAGTTCCTATTCCTATAATTAAATCATTATTAGACTTAATTACTTTTTCAATAACATCTAGAGAATTAGGTGTTCTAAGAGTAAACTCAACTATATTAAGTTTTTTCTCTCTTACCTTTTTTAATATAGACTCTGCTTGCTCAATAGTATCTGCAGATACTACAGGTATCAATGGGTTATTTTTAAGTAATTCACCTGTTGGCATTTATTAACTCCTTTAACTTATTTATGTATGTATCGGTATGACTTTTATCAATTATTGCACCTTGATGTTGTATAACTTCAGCAGCAAAAGTTTGAGCAAACTGGATACTTTCTTGTAAATTTAAGTTATTAGAAAAAGCCGCTAAAAAAGCAGCATTAAAGCTATCTCCAGCTGCTGTTGTATCTATAGGTGTAACTATTTTAGTAGCTTTAATTAAGTTAATTGTATTTTGGTATTGTAATACGGTAGGATTTATACCGTGCTTAATAATAACTATAGGGATATCAAATTTATTATATCTATCTAGAGTCTGTTGATAATTAATATCATCAAAAAGTAATTCTTCATCATCAAAAGTTGTTAAAACTATCGTTACATGTTTTAGTACTTTTTCTAAGTATCCTTTGGTTTGCTCTTTGGACTTCCAACATTTAGGGCGATAGTTTAAATCAAAAATTATCTCTTTACTATCACCTGAGTTTCTAAAATCTTTTAACCAGTTTGCAAATATTTCTAGCTGTTTATCATCCCATCTTGAGAGAGATATACCTGAGAAATATAAGTAATTATATTCTTTATTATATCTATCTAAATTTTCTTTTGATAAGTGATAGAAGATATCTTTGATAGGCGCTTGTTCACGCCAATAATAAAAACTTCTTTCACCTTGATTATCTGTTTGTATAGCATATAAACCAGGGACTCTATCTTTTATTTTCAGAACTTCAGAAGTATTAATATTCTCAGCATCCCAATGAGATATCATCTGAGCTGAAAAATTATCATCTCCAAGAGCTGTGAGAAAAGAAACATCTTCATTAAGTCTTGCGAAATATAATGCTGTATTTAAAACATCTCCACCAAAGTTTAATTTAGCTTGAGAACCTAACTGGATTTGACCACTAAGCTCAAGCATACATTCACCAATAGCTAAAAGTTTATTTTGACTCATTTTCTAGTTCTCTTTTTACAGCATATGCAACACCACGAACTTCAGCAAGACCTTTCATACGTCCAATGCATGAATATCCAGGATTAGTTTTTTTATCTAAATCTGAAAGCATTTGTTGGCCATGATCTGGTCGCATGTATATAGGCTGTGAATCTTTTTCTATTTTTAGAATTTCTTTCACAAGAGCATACATATCTGTATTACCACATAAGTGCTCAGCCTCATAGAAACTGCGGTTATTAGGATTAAGAGCAACATTTCTTAGATGTGTGAAATAAATTCTTCTACCAATTTTTTTCGCCATTAGAGGAAGATTATTATCCCATCTAGAGCCTAATGATCCAGCACAGAATGTTATACCATTAGCCATAGATGGTATATTTTCAAATAACCAATCATAATCTTCTATAGTACTAATTATTCTTGGTAAGCCGAATAATTCAAAGGGAGGATCATCAGGATGTATAGCTAACTTAGCTCCAACTTCTTCGGCTACAGGAATTACTTTCTTTAAGAAATATACTAAATTCTCACGTAATTTTTTTTGATTAATATCTTTATATTCATCAAGAGCTTCTTGAAATTGTTCTAATGAGAAACTTTCTTCAGCACCAGGTAGACCCGCAATTATATTACCTGTAAGTTTTTCTATTTCAGCATCTGACATATTCTCAAAATATTCTTTTGCTTGAGAGATTACATCAACTTTATAATCTTTCTCAGCATTCTGTCTTTTTAATATATGAATATCAAAAGCAGCAAATGCTATCTCATCAAAAGATAAAGTCTTTGCACCTGTGGAAGTTTGTTTACCTAAATCTGTACGAGTCCAATCTAATACAGGCATAAAATTATAGATAATTAATTTAATACCACATTTGGCTAAATTACGGATGCTTTGACAGTAGTTATCTATATATTCATCACGTGTAGACTTACCTCTTTTAATATCCTCATGAACCGGAATACTTTCTACAACAGACCATATTAAATTTGTTTTACCCAGCTTAGTAGAGTTCTCAACTTCAAATTGTCTTTTTTGAATTTCTGCTACAGGCCAGATTTTTCCATTAGGTATATGGTGTAGAGCAGTTACAATATCAGTAACTCCAGTTTGCATAATATCTTCGATACATACAGGATCATTTGGACCAAACCAACGCCATGATTCTATCATTTTATTCTCCTAATTTAGTAAGAGTTTTAATAACGCCATTTTTATTAATTTCTTCAATAAAAAATACTATTTTTTCTTTTAAATCTTTATTTGTTGCTATTGTTTCTGGGAATATGCTTTTTAATGATAAGAAACAATTAACTATATCAGTAATTTGAGTATTTTCTTGATATATTGACTTATAATCATTTTGTAGAGGATCATTAATTTCTAATATTTTTCCATATTGATCTTTACCACTACAAAATAATATCCAACCAGCTAATCCTAGAGCCAAAATATCATAATTTTGTTTTTTTTCTAAAAGATGTGCTAAAGATCCTAACCATCTTTGAGGAATTTTTTTAGAGCCATCCATAGCAATCTGTTCAGTCTTATGCTTTAAATGAGGGTTAGCAAATCTATGTAAAAGTTTATCAGCATATTTGCTAGTTGAGATCTCTTGTGGTAAACCATCTACTAATGGAGCTGCAATTTCTAGCATATATTTTTTAATAAAACTATAAAACTCAGACTTAGATATAACTTCATCTACTGTTTTTAAACCAGCATAGGCCCCAAGATAAGCGATCAAACTATGACTACCATTTAGCATAGTTAGTTTTAATTTCTCGAAAGGTTCTATATCTTTAACAAACTCAACCCCAACTTTTTCTAGAGCGGGGCGACCATTAGTAAAATTATCTTCGATAACCCATTGAGAGAACTCTTCAGTTGCTACTGCTGAGATATCTTTTTGACCAATCATATTTTCAATATTATCTAGAGTCTGTTGAGTAACTGCTGGAACAATTCTATCTACCATTGAGCTAGGGAAACTCACATTCTCTGCTACCCAAATACTAAACTGTTTATCTATTTTACTTGAGAAGTTTAGAATAGCCTTTTCTAAAATTTTACCATTATTTGGCATATTGTCACAACTTAGTAGAGTAATAGTCTCATGATTTTCTTGCCAACGTTTATGTAACCCTGCAACTGTAATTCCTATAGCGGTTTTAGGAAAGTTAATATTAGCTAAATCATAAACTATATCAGGATTTTCAAAATTTAATTCTTGAGTTGATAAGTCAACATAATAGCCTTTTTCTGTTACTGTATAGGTGATTATTTTTATATTAGGATCTGAGATTTTAGTTATTAGATCTTGAGATTGACCATTACCTGCAAAGTAAACATCTTTTAATGCACCTATTATAGTGTTTTTAGTACCGGATTCATCATTGGTTGATAATGTATATAAGCAATCATTTGCTTTTAGATCATCAATTAATTTTTGATTAGTTCTAATTGTACCACTTATATAACCCCAATTTAGGGCATCTTGATCACCAGTATTAAGTAATTTGTTAATATAGAACACTTGATGAGCTCTATGAAATGCTCCTATACCTATATGCAATATACCTGGGTTTAAATTATTACGTTCATAGTTTGGTAAACTACAATTATGTAATTTTTGAAGATTAAGCATTATATTCTAAATCCTTATTCATATTGATTATTTGAGGTTGAGTAACTCTAAAGTTCTCATGACCATCATATTTCCAACTAATATCCAGTTTAGCATTTTTATTTGTAAGTTGAATATGTAAAATACCACTTTTATTATTTAGGTATTCCATACTCTCACCATCATCTAAATATATTTGATGCAGAGTAGTTTCTTTATTTAAAGAAGGATAAATTTTATATGCTAAATTTTGCTCAAAATTATTAAATTTAGCCTTTTGTTTATTTATAACAATTACACTTCCTTCTTTAACAAATATTGGAATACTTTGTATATCAACATTTAAGCTAATAGTTTTACCACCTTGATAAATTTTACCAGTATAATAGTCATACCAGTTTGAACCCTCAGGTAAGTATATTTCTCGAACTCTTTGATGTTTCTCTAAAATATTTGCTATAAGTAGGTTTCCTATCATAAAGTCTGGAGTCTCTTGAAATGTTTTCACATCATTTTCAAAATCATAAAAAGTTGGTTTAATAACAGGCTTAGCATTTTTATAAGCTTGATAACATAATTGATAAATATAAGGAATTATTTCATTACGTAAGTCAAAAGCAGCTTGAATAGTTTCTAAAGCTTCTGGATACATCCAAGGAGTGTTTACTGATTTATCATCATTCCATGAATGAATAGTAAATCTAGGATAAAATATACCATGTTGAATCCAACGTATTAATAACTCGGGCTCTGGGGCAGGACCACTAAAGCCACCAATATCATGCCCAAAGTTATAAATACCAGATAAAGATAAGCCCTTAGACATTTCTAAGTTATATTTTAAAGTTTTCCATTCAGTATAGTTATCACCAGTCCAAGTTTGAGCATACCTTTGTAGTCCTGCACATCCTGATCTTGTAATTAGATAAGGACGCTTGTTTGGAGCAAAAGCTTTTTGAGCTTCAAAACTAGACTTAGTCATAAGAAGCGCTTGAACAGGCTTTATATGTTTGATTTTTATTTCTTTACCAAAGCCATAGCATACGGCATCACCATTATAGACTTCATATTCATTATTATCATTCCACGTAGATTCTATACCTTTTTCTAGAAGCTGTCTTGTAACATTGTCTTGCCACCAATCTATGGTTTTTGGATTTGTAAAATCTAAGTAGTAACCTAGTTCATCCCAATATTGTACAAGTTCAGGTTTAGTATAATATTTGTTATATACAAAGCCATTAAAACTAGCTACCTCATCTAATTTAGGATGATCTTGGAGTAAGCAAGGTTTAATATTTGCACATAGTTTAATACCATTATCATAATATTTTTTAGTAAAAGCTTCTATGTGTGGGAATTTTGAATGATTCCAATTAAAGACATATCTCTTGTTTCCAATAGATGTATATCCTGAACTTAGTTGGAACGAACCACATTGAATATTATATTTTTGACAGTCATCAATAAAATGATCCATTTGATCTTGAGCATCTGGGAGATCTGTATATGTCATTGTTGAGCCTGAATAATATAAGCTCCAATAGGGTGGTAGTATAGTTTTTCCTGTGATTGTACTAAAAGTTTCTGTAATATCAGCAATCTTATCACCAACTATAAAATAATAATCTAAATCTCCAGCTTTAGCCTCATAACTAATATAGGGACCATGATAGTTATCAATCTCTTTACCAAAATTAAAAACACTATCACTTAAATTATCATAGAAAATTCCAAAAGAACTTTTATTTGTAGGATTATGAGATATGAAAAAAGGAATGTGCTTATATAAAGGATCGGAGCTTTCAGCATCATAACCCATAGGGTCAATTGATTTCATTTCATAACGTTTTTTATCACGGTTAAGAGAACCAGTCTTTTCACCAAGACCAAAAAACATAGCATCACAATCTTTTTTCATAGCATGATATACACCTCGATCTGACCAAAAGTCTAAGTTATATGCTTGGGTTTGTAAATCTTGAGATACCTTAATCCATTTATTAGAATCATCTTTTTTATACCAACTTATAATAAAACCATTAAGTTTTACTTCACACTTTAGTTTGCTAGTTTCTATAGTTGTAAAACTATCATTGCCATAAGCATCAAATTCAGGACAGTTAAAGCTAGATATATCTAGTCTATTAATCCCTTCAAAAGGTATATCATCTTTTGTTATTGACCATGTTTTATCTAATACTGGCTTTAAAGATTTAGTAAAAAGTATTCTAAAAATATTTTCCTCTAATACATAGACTCTAACAAAAATTTGTTTCTCTGGTTGTTCAAATAAAATATGATCAGCTCGAGTATCTCTTAATTCAAATTTGCAAATATCTAACATAATTTATAATCCTAAAATGCGTTGTTTCGACCCCAAGTTTTTTCATGAGGCCAGCCAGTAAGTTCTTCTACTACTTTAACTGCTTCAGTTGGAGCATCTTCTAATATACCTCCATTTCTAAGTCTTTCAAGCTCACTAACTAATATAGAATGTTTTGATTGAGTCAATCTAAATCTTGAGCTAGCTATAGCTCCTATAATACAAAATAAAATAGTTCCTCCAATGAAGCAAATATTTATTCCCAATAAAGCAGAACTTGGTTGAATTACAGCGCCTGCTTTAAAATTAAATATAGATAATGTAAAACCAACTATTGCAAAGGCTAATGCTTGAATTAGTTTACGTGAAACAGTCATTGTACTTGCAAAAGTTCCTTCTCTTCTTTTTGTTGTTAAAGCCTCATCAATATCAGCTATAAAATTATAAATATTCCAAGGAGTAAAATAACATCCAGCCCTAGCAAAACCTAATACAAAAATTACTAAAACAAAAAATATTAATGAGATTGTAGGATTGAATAAAGGAATAATAATAAAGCTGACCATACTTATAAGAAGACATCCAATAGCAACACGATAACTCATTACACTACCAATCTTTATACATAAATAAGCAATTATTGGAACAGATATTACTTGAATTATTGAAAAGCAAGTATATACAACAGACGCAGAACTTACATTATAATGAAGAATAAAAGTAAAATAGTAAGCAAAGCTTGCGCCAAATACATCTAAAGCTACAAAAGCTCCTATATACATTAAAAGGTTAAGTCTAAAAGCTCTTACTTTAAGAGTTGAAAAAATATTAAGAAAAATAAATTTAATTTCTTTAATTAAAGATGAATGTTTTTTTTTTGAAACTTTAATATCTCTTTCCCATGTGAATTTGTATACAAAAATCCAAGGAAGCATAAATAAAAATGCACAGATAAGTCCCATAATTATAAAAGAAGTTTTTTCATTAGCAAAAAAATACATAATTGCGGCAGGTAAAAAACCAGCTACTATATTAGAGCTTTGTGAGAAAAGCATTCTAATTCCAGTCATTTTTGATCTGATATCATAACTATCAGTCATTTCAGCTGCTAAAGTTTCATATGGTACTTGAATCATTGAGAAAATGAAATTAAAGGCAATATATCCAAAAAGATAATACCAAAAACCAAATCCAGGAATCCATAATAAAGCAAACACCCAAACTAAAGGAGCTCCTATTACGAAGAAAAACTTTCGTCTACCTATAGGACCACGCCAATTATCTGAAATATATCCCATAATAGGATCAGCAAATACATCTAATCCTCGACCTATAGCTACTATCATTCCAGCTTCAGCTGCTGATAATCCAGCTATATTTGTATAAAAGTACATTAGCCATAAACCTAGAATAGTAAAGGCGCCACCACCAAAAAAATCACCTGAACCATAGGCAATCATATTAGGTAATCTAACTTGTTTATTTGACATTTAAGATTTAAAAATTAATAACTATGATAATCAAATATAAATTATTACTTGCTTTTTTGGAACAAAATAATAGAGATTTATCAAATTAATTATACTAATAATAAGATCAAAAAAATCTTATAAAGATAAACATATAATATATAATCATAATCAATTTTAGATAAGTTTTATGACAATGATAAATATAAGAAAGCAAAACGCATTTTTTTTATTGTGCTTTTTTGAGTATTTTGAAAGATTTGGTTATTACGGATTTAGCTATACTTCAATATTATTCTTTATGAGTAACTACGGCTTTAATTTTACAGAAAAACAGGCTGTTGTACTTTTTGGAGCATTTGCTGCTTTGAGCTATGTTTTTAATGCGGTTGGTGGCTATATAGCTGATAAGGTATTAGGTATCAAGAGGACTATGTTTACAGGTGGCATACTCTTGCTGATAGGCTATGCGATGATAGGTGTAGGAGCTTTTGTATCATTCAAAGAGTTTATATATATTGCCGTAGCATTGGTTATATTAGGGGCTGCGTTGTTTAAGCCTGCTCCGACTAATCTTATATCTAGAATATACACAGATCATTCAAAGATAGATTCTCTTTATACTATATTTTATATGTCTATTAACTTAGGCTCATTATCAGCGTCATTGCTAATACCTGTACTATCAGCAAGATTAGGGTATACATTTACATATTTTCTATGTTCTTTTGGGTTTGTAATAGCTATTGCAAATACTTTATTGAGCTATTCAAGTATAAAAGATATTGATAATGGTGTGGGCAGTACAAAGTTAGAGATTAAAACAATTTGTGGCTTTATTATAGGACTTTTGATAACAATATTTATTTTAAGCTATGTTTTAAAATATGGTTATTTATCAACTATTATTCTTTGGGTTGGGGCAATATTTATCTTTTTTATATTTGCATCACAAATTTTTATTGAAAAAGATATTCTTGCAAAGAAAAAAATCATGGTTGCTATAGTTTTACTTTTTTACGCAGTAATATTTTTTATAATATATCAGCAGAAATTTACGACAGTTCTACTTTTTAATGTTCATCATGTAAATTTACATTTCTTAGGTATGGATGTTAATGCTCAGCAAATACCAGGAGTATTGAATACCCTAGGTGTTGTAATATTGTCGCCATTACTTGCATTAATATATACCAAGCTTAAAGATAAAGATCTTTGTCTTCCACATAAATTTGCAATGGGATTATTCTTATGTGGTTTAGCGTATGGAACAATGTATTTAGCTTGTTTATTAAATGCTCCAACAGCAAAAATAAGTATTTGGTGGGAAGTTTTAGCTATTACAGTATTCTTTTCATCTGCAGAGTTACTTATAAGTGCTTTAGGATTGGCTCTTATGGCTAAACTTTTGCCTAAAAGAATTATGGGATTTGCAATGGGAACCTGGTTTATTACATCAGCAATAGGTATCAAATTAGGAACTATGATAGCAACTTATGTAAGTAGTGGAGTCAAATATGATTCTAAAGTAGGTTTTGATACACAAATGACTATTAGTAGCTATTATAGCTATCAGCACTTATTTGCAATGATATCAATAATAGCGATCGTTATTTCTATCTTTGCTTTTGTAATAGGTAAAAAACTTAATAAAATGATCCAAGATTAAATAACATAATAGAGTTGATTTCTATGCATAATTATTCATCTACTAAAAAGGCATTAATATTATTGCTATTTACTATAACAATGTGGTCAACTGCTTTTATTGGAATACGTTATCTAATGCTAGATGGATTTAGTGCAGGTGGATTATCTTTGGCTAGATATGGTGTGGCAAGTATAGTTATGTTAGTAATTTTCATTAGACAAAAAAATAAAACTATTCCTAATCTGTTAGATTTAGTAAGGTTTGCAATATTAGGATTCTTTGGTTTTTTCGCATATAACGTCTTTTTAAACACTGGAGAATCTAGAATTACAGCAGCTAATGCAAACTTTATTATTGCTCAATCACCTATTGTTGTAGCATTGTTAGCATATATTTTCTTTAAAGAAAATATCACAAAAGCTGGTATTTTTGGATTTTGTATAGCATTGATTGGTGCTGGAATAATCTTTTTATCAAAAGGAGATACTTCTTTTGAATTTATAGGTATTTGTTTTGTATATTTAGCTTGTTTTTCCGGGGCAATATATTCAATTTTTCAAAAAAGCGTGTTATCAAGATATCATCCTATAGAGGCAGTTGCTTACTTTATCTGGTTTGGTACAGCGATGCTTTTAGTATATTCAAAAGAAACTTTTATAGAAATTAGTTCAGCAGATTTAACTAGTATATTAGTAGTAATTTATATAGGCGTTTTTCCTGGAGCATTAGGTTATTTATTTTGGGGATATGCATTTAAAAATTTAAAAGCAACAGTAGCTATTGGATCATTATATTTTATGCCAATAATATCAATATTTCTTGGTTGGATTTTTTTGAGAGAAACTGAAAATCTAATGGGTATTATTGGAGGAGTTATAAGTGTAGTAGGGGCTTATATAATTAGTAAATATGGTTTAAGTAAAAAAACTAATTAAAACCTTTAAAGTTTGTTACTTGCAACATTTTAATAACCCCCATTTTTGTCTATAATATCTCTCAAGTTTTTAAATAAAGGATAAATATGCAAATAGTTGATCAAATGAAAGATAAAGCTTTAGAAGAGCTTAATCTTGTCACAGATAAGAAGTCTCTAGATGATATTAGAGTCAAATATCTTGGTAAAAAAGGTGAGTTGACAGGTATGATGAAGCTAATAGCTACATTACCTAATGAAGAAAAACCAAAGCTAGGCCAAGCTGTAAATATTGCTAAACAAGCTTTACAAGAAGCTATTAATACAAAATTAGCTTTTTTTGAAGAGTCAGAGTTAAATGAAAAATTAGCAAAAGAAAAAATTGATGTAACCTTAAGTGGTGTAGGGCAAAATCAAGGCTCTTTGCATCCTGTTACAAAAACTTTAAATAGAATAGAATCGTTTTTTAAGCAAAATGGTTTTGCTATTGAATTTGGTCCAGAGATAGAAAGTGACTATTATAATTTTGAAACTTTAAATATCCCATCACATCATCCAGCACGTGCGATGCATGATACTTTTTATATTGATGATACTCATGTTTTAAGAACACATACATCTGGCGTACAAATTAGAACTATGGAAAAGCAAGAGCCGCCAATTAGAATAATTGCTCCAGGTAGAGTTTACCGTTGTGATTCAGATATTACACATACACCTATGTTTCATCAAGTTGAGGGACTACTTGTAGAAAAAGATGTATCTTTTGCTGATTTAAAAGGTTTATTACATGCATTTTTAAATTCATTTTTTGAGAGAGATTTACAAGTACGCTTTAGACCTTCATATTTTCCATTTACAGAACCTTCAGCTGAGGCTGATATGGAGTGTGTGATGTGTAATGGTGAAGGATGTAGAGTATGTAAGCATACAGGCTGGTTAGAGGTACTAGGTTGTGGTATGGTTCATCCCAAAGTCTTAAAAGCTGGAAATGTTAATTCTGAAGAGTATCAAGGATTCGCTTTTGGTATGGGTGTAGAAAGATTGGCTATGCTTAGATATGGAATTGATGATCTAAGAATGTTTTTTGAAAATGATCTAAGATTTTTAAAACAGTTTTAATTATTATTTGAGGTTTATAAATGAAATTTTCACATAATTGGTTAAATGAATATCTAACTGATACTCAAGAGAGCCAAAATTTAGCAGATACATTAACTTCAGCAGGCTTAGAAGTTGATGCTGTAGAGTCAGTAGTGGCAGAAAAAGTAAGTGGTGTAGTAGTTGGGCAGATTAAAACTATTAATAAGCATCCAGATGCAGATAAACTAAATGTTTGTAGTGTAGATGTAGCAGAAGGCGAGCTTCTAACTATAGTTTGTGGCGCTAATAATATTTATGAAGGTATGAAAGCACCCGTTGCAAAAATAGGGGCTATATTACCAGGGAACTTTAAAATTAAAAAATCTAAACTTCGTGGTCAAGAGTCTTTTGGAATGATGTGTTCAGAGGAGGAATTAGGTTTAGCTGAAAAAGCAGATGGTTTGATGGATCTGCCAGTAGATGCTCCAGTAGGTGAGGATATTAATAAATATTTAAATTTATATGACAATATTATAGAAGTTGATCTAACACCAAATAGGGCAGATTGTCTAAGTGTATATGGTATTGCTAGAGAAGTATCAGCTCTTGCAAAAACACAGCTTAAAGAATTAGAAATCTCAGATACTGAAATAGATATTAAAGATACTAAAGAAGTAAATATAATTGCTACAGATGCATGTAAGTCATATTATGGATGTATCATTAAGAATGTTAATAATAAAGTCCAAACACCATTATGGATGGTTGAAAAACTAAGAAGAAGTGGTGTGGGAAGTATTTCATTCTTTGTGGATGTAACAAATTATATAATGCTTTTGACAGGTCAGCCAATGCACGCTTTTGATCTTAATAAATTAGAAGGTAGTATAAATGTTCGTTATGCAAAAAATCACGAAGAATTAACTCTTTTAGATGAAACGCAAGTAAAACTAGAATCAGATACATTAGTAATTGCAGATGATAAAAAAGCTTTAGCAATAGCTGGAGTTATGGGTGGACTTGATTCATCAATAACTGCAGATACTTCAGATATATTTTTAGAAAGTGCTTTCTTTGTTCCTGAGAAGATTGCTGGCAAAGCGCGTAAATATAATCTTCATACAGATTCATCACATCGTTTTGAAAGAGGAGTTGATCCAAAACTAGCAAAAAAAGCTATGAAATTAGCTATTAAATTGATAACAGAGTTTGCTGGTGGCGATGTGGCACCAATTCATGGTAGTGAAGATCTAGAAAGCTTAAATAAGCAAATTAAAATAAATCTTTCTATTGATAAGTTAAATCGTGTTTTAGGAACAGAATTTAATCTTGATTATGTTACGAAAGTTTTAGAAGCATTGCATATGAGTGTTGATACAACTTTTGATAGTAACTTTATCGAAGTAACTCCACCATCATATCGTTTTGATATGGAAATACCAGAAGATTTAATCGAAGAAGTTGCTCGTATATATGGATATTCTAAACTTCCTGAAACTATGCCTAAATATGCTGCTTCTAAAGTTAATATTTCAGAAACACAGCAATCTTTAGATGTATTAAATGCTAGGTTGGTAGATAGAGGATATCATGAAACTATTAATTATAGTTTTATAGATCCCAAGTATGATGAGTTTTTCTTTGAGCAAAAGGGCATAGCTATACAGAATCCAATATCTCAAGATTTATCTGTAATGAGACAGTCATTAATTCCTGGATTAATAAATTCTTTTAAAGCAAATACAGCTCGTCAACAAAATAGAATAAGAATATTCGAAAAAGGAGCTTGTTTTAAATTAGAAAATAATCAAAGAGTTCAGTTTGATAGAATTGCAGGTTTAGCTTATGGAGATTTACTAAATATTAACTGGTCAAATACTAAGAAAATAGATTTTTTTGATGTTAAGGCTGATATTGAAGCTCTATGTAGTGATGTGGCTAATTTAAGTTTTGAAGTTTGTGATAATGTAAACTGGCTTCATCCTGGTCAATCTGCGTATATTTTAGTAGATGGTAAGAGAATAGGTCTAATAGGTGTAATTAATCCAACTGTATTAAAAACTTTCCAAATTAAAGCAAAGGCTCCAATAGTTTTTGAGATAGATTTAAAAGTTTTAACTAAAAAGCAAATACCTAGTTTTGAAAAAATCTCTAAATATCCATCAGTATCAAGAGATATTTCATTCTTAGTAGATAAGTCTGTATTTGCTGGGGATATTACAAAAACTATAAAAGATTTGAATATCAATATTTTAAAAGATGTAAATATTTTTGATATTTATGAATCGCAAGAAAATGATAAAAAGAGTATAGCTCTTAGTATGATTTTCCAAGATAATGCTCAAACTTTAGATGATAAGATAATCATCGAAAGTACAGATAAAGTTTTAGAAACTTTAAAAACCAAGTTTGATATTGAGCAAAGAGTATAAGCTAATATAAGTTTATAGTATTAAAGGAGATAAGTTATGTTAAATATAGATACATCATCGCCGGTTTTAGTAACTGGAGCAACAGGATATGTTGCAAGCTGGATTATTAAAGAATTATTAGAGAATGGTGTTGATGTTCATGCAGCTGTACGTAATCCTTTAGATACAGATAAAAACACACATCTAGATAAAATAGCTAAGAATAGTCCAGGAACTATAAAATATTTTAAAGCAGATTTATTAAATGATGGATCATTTGCTGAAGCTATGGAGGGGTGTTCCATTGTATTTCATACAGCATCACCTTTTAAACTTAATGTTAATGATCCTCAAAAAGATCTTATTGATCCAGCTAAATTTGGCACACATAATGTTTTATCACAAGCGTCTAAAACATCTAGTGTTCGTAGAGTTGTTTTGACTAGTAGCTGTGCAGCTATTTTTAGTGATAATAAAGATTTAGAGAATACACCGCTAGGTATTTTTACTGAGGAAATATGGAATACTTCATCAACAGTGAAGCATAACCCATATTCACTATCAAAAACTTTAGCTGAAAAAGAAGCATGGAACATCGCTAAAAATCAAAATCAGTGGGATTTGGTTACAATAAATCCTACTTTAGTTATGGGTCCAGGGCTAAATCCTAAAGCAACATCTGAGAGTTTTAATTTAATCCGTCAACTTGGTGATGGAACGATGAAAGCTGGAGTTCCAAATTTAGGATTAGGTATTGTTGATGTTAGAGATGTTGCTAAAGCACATATTGCGGCAGCATTTATCCCTGATGCCAATGGTCGTTATATTATCTCTGGTCACAATACAAGCTTGCCAGAAATGGTTAAACTTTTATTACCTCATTTTGGAGATAAGTATCCATTGCCTAAAAAAGTATTACCTAAAAGTTTAGTTTGGCTTTTTGGTCCTATGACTAATTCTAGTTTAACTCGTAAATTTATTTCAAAAAATGTAAATTATCCATGGATTGGTGATAATTTAAAAAGTGTGAGAGAGTTAGGAATGACTTATCGTTCATTATCTGAAACAATGAATGATTTTTTCCAGCAAATGATAGATTCTAGTCAAATTTAGAATAATAAAATACTCCTTGCATCAAACTTAAAGGAGTAAGTAGATGAAAATACTTTTGATTAGAGAGTATTTTATTAATCTTTTTAAACTATGCTTGTAAGATTAAATTTTCTTGTTTACCTAAACCTTCTATTTCTAATTCAAGAATATCATTTTCTTTTAAATAATTAGCTTCTAAACCAAGTATTTCATTTTCTAATTGAACCCCTTGAGGTGTGCCTGTCAAAATAATATCACCAGGCTCTAGAGTGAAGTACTCGCTTAATTTAGCGATTATATTAGGAATACTAAAAATCATTGTTTTTGTAGAACCATCTTGTACTAACTTATTATTAACTTTAGTCTTTATAAATAGATTTGAAGGATCAATTTCATCTTTACTAACTAAATATGGACCAAGAGGGCAGAAAGAGTCACAGCTTTTACCCATATTATATTGTCCAGGCTTCTGGAATTGTAGTATTCTATCTGAAGCATCATTACTAAGGCAATATCCAAGAATATACTCATGAGCATTTTCTTCTTTAATATCCTTAGCAGCTTTACCAATAATTACAGCTAATTCGTTTTCATAATCAAGCTTACCACCAGTTTTTGGAATATAAATTGGATCATATGGTCCTGCAATACTGCTTGATGGTTTTTGAAAAAATATAAAGTTTTCTGGTTTAACTTTAGGTCCACCTAGAAAATTTACTCTTTCTAAGTGATCTAAATAGTTCATACCAACTGCTACTATTTTTCCTGGGTTTTGTATACAATTTTTAATATTCTTTTTTTCTATATTATCTGTAAGTATTGGTAATGAATTTAAATCAATATTATTTATTATCGAATTTAATTTGTCGATGTTTTGAGGACAAATATCATTTATATATTTTTCAATATTATATAACGTATCATTTGATAGAATACATGGATATATATTTCCCTCATGTTTATAACGTAAAAATTTCATAGGATACCTCCTTTAGGGCATAATTTTTAATATTCTAAAATAAAAATATTAGCATATAGGTAAAAGTATTTAATAATGGTACAGTGTATTGCATTATGATTCAATAGTTATATTAAAAATATTTTAATTTTAGATTTTTATAGCAAATAAGATATAGAGAGTATTATCATTTAATGACTTAAAAATAAGTTCTTATAATTCCAAAATATTCATGAATAATTCTTTGAGTTATATAAAAATTATAGGCACTTGGTAATATTTTAATATCTGGAACAAGTTTAGATGAGGCTAGACTAATAGTATTAATATTAAACTTATCAAAAAGTATTTTAGCTCTCTTATAATGAATGCCGCCAGTTACTAAGCAATAAGTTTTATCTTTTTCTAAAAGTTCTTTAGTATATTTAGCATTTTGATATGTATTTTTGGATTTTTTTTCTAATAAAATATCAGAACTAGGAATACCTAATTTATTTAATTCTTTTGTATAAATTTCAGCTTCTGATATTTTTTCTCCCTTAGGTATGCCGCCAGTTACTATAATTTTTTGCGGATATTTATTATAAATTTCAGCAGTTTTGAGTATACGATCATATGATCCAAGACTTGGTTCTAATTCCCCAAAAGCGTTATTTAGACCAGCTCCTAACATAATGATACCATTTGTACTAGCACATGCTTTTATATCTGATGTTTCTGATTGAATTGGTTTTGCTAAAAAATATCCTAAAATACCACTACCAATCAGATAGTAAATTATAGTTAGAACTATTAAAAAATATCTTAAATATCCTTTTGAACAAATACAACTAATGATTAAAGCAATTAAAAATAAACAACCAATATCTAATAAATTACTCATATTAACCTTATATCTGTTTGGCAAAGAAACCACCGAGCATTTGAGTAAAAGTTTCAGTATTTTTATTATTACATCCACGAAATGAAACACAAGTATGTTTAGCAGTTATTTTCACAGAGACATCTTCTGTACCGAGGATGAACTTTAAACATTCAAATATTTGTGCAGTCATTCTTTCTTGTATTTGAGGACGTCTAGCAAAGAAGTCACAGATGCTGTTTATACGACAAAGACCAATAATATTGTTGTTCTTTGGAATAAATGAGACTTCTGCAGAGCCTTCAAATGGTACAAAGTGATGTTCACAAAAAGACATTATAGTAATATTTTTTTGAGTTAAAACACCATTATATTTAAACTCATTTTCATATAAAGCGCAGGCAGGAAAATTATCATAATTTAGACCATTAAAAATTTCTTGGGAAAACATTCTAGCTATTCTAAATGGAGTCTTTTCAAATTCTGAAGTATTTAAGCCTAAAGTATCTAATATTTCACGATATGCTTTAGAGATTTTTTCTATTTTTGTATCATTATTAGTATTAAATTCTCTTGGTTGTTCTAAGCCTAACTTTATCAGATGATCTCGAACATTTTTGCCTAGCTCAGAACAGTATGTGTTTGACATTTTTAGTTTTAAATCTCATATAATTGAGTGTTAGCGATATTATATTATTTAATAAATCATCTTTATAGGGTAAATATTATTTATTAGTGTTAATATAGCTAGGTTAAAAAATATAGGAAATAAATAAATGCAATTCTCAGACTTAGGTTTAAATTCTTCAATTTGTAGTGCCTTAGATAAAAAAGGCTATACTAAGCCAACAGCTATTCAGTTAAAAGCCATCCCTTTAATTTTAAAAGGTCATGATGTAATGGCATCAGCTCAAACAGGTACTGGTAAAACTGCTGGATTTACTTTACCGGTTATACAAAAGCTCTTAGATCAACCGAAAGCTCAAGCAAATAAAATTAAAGTCTTAGTTTTAACGCCAACAAGGGAACTAGCTGCTCAAATCCAAGACCAAGTTAGGTTATATGGTGAAAATACACATATTCGTTCAGCAGTTGTATTTGGAGGGGTAAGTATAAATCCACAAATGATGAAACTACGTAAGGGTGTAGAGATCTTAATAGCAACACCAGGTAGATTACTTGACTTATATAGTCAAAATGCTATTAAATTTGATAGCTTGACTACTTTAGTTCTTGATGAAGCAGATAGAATGTTGGACATGGGTTTTATTAATGATTTGAAAAGGATTCATAAATTATTACCTAAAAAAATCCAGACTTTAATGTTCTCCGCAACATTTTCACCAGAGATTAAAACTTTAGCTAGTGAATTTCTTAATAATCCTCAATCTGTATCAGCAGATATTGTAAATACTACTGTTAAAAAAATTGAGCAGAAAATCTACACTTTAGATAAAGCCAATAAGATTAATGCATTAATAGCATTGATTAAAGATCAAGATTTACATCAGGTATTGGTTTTTTCTCGCACTAAACATGGTGCAAACAAAATTTCTGAAAAACTTAATAAAGCAGATATAACTAGTAGTGCTATCCATGGTAATAAAAGTCAAACTGCTCGTACAAAAGCTTTAGCGGATTTTAAGAATAAAGAGATAAATGTATTAGTGGCTACAGATATAGCCGCTAGAGGTATTGATATTGCACAGCTTCCATGCGTTATAAATCTTGATTTACCAAATGTCGCTGAGGATTATGTTCACAGAATTGGTAGAACTGGTAGAGCAGGGCAAGATGGCTTAGCAATATCTTTGGTTAGTGCAGATGAAGTAGAATCATTATCAAATATTGAACATTTAATAGGTCATCTTTTACCGCGTGAGGAGTTAGAGGGGTTTGAAGCGACTCATAATGTACCTATAACTAGTATGTCACGTAAGACTAAAGTTAAAAAAATTGATGAAGTTAAAATAATTGCAGCCAAAAGAGCTAATAAGAATAATAGAAATAGTAGCCCAAAGAAGTCTTCAAATCATAATAATGACTTTGCTAAAAAAATTAAACAAAAGATTAATGCAAATAAGAGTGTTAGAAAGCCAAAAGGTGAAGTGCTATAAAAATAGATCTAGAAAATGAAATTTAAGTGCAAGCTTTAAATTTTTCAGTTTTTATTTCTACATCTAAATCTTTAATTTCTGATAAAAAGCTTTGGACATGTTTAGATTCTAAATGAATTTTATGACTATTTTCATCTGTAAAAGCCATAACTTCAAATACAGTACCATCATTATTACATCCTAATTCATAATGGATACATCCTAATTCTGAATTTATAGGTTTAATAAGCTTTTTAGCTAGATCATAAAGTTCTTCATTACGACCATTTTTAGAATCTAGTTTAACAATAACAATTATTTTTTCTGACATAAAAACTCTCCAATATATTAGCAATTTTATTTATGTGTGGATTAAAGTTAGTCTATCATGATTTTAATTGAAAGAATCAATATGAATGAGCTAAATTACTATATCTATATTTAGGTTTTTAAAATATTTAACAGTATTTACTAATAATTCAAAATTCTGCTTTTAAAACTTTTGACAAAAAGAGTATATTTTTTTATCATCCGTAATTAATAATCATTATCAACTCTTATTATGGCTGTAGATTATGTTTTTAAAAAATACAAATTTATAGTCAATTAATAAGATTATATTAAAATATTTTAGGAGAATAAATGTCTGACCAGACTAGATCGGCCTTGAGTTTTGTCTTATTAACATGGTTTTTAGGAAATTTAAATGTTTACTTCTTTATGCCATTTTTGCCACTAATTAAACATGATTTTATGGCTTCAGCAATAATTGTACAGTATGTAATATCAATTTTTTATATCTGTAAAGCTGGGGGAATGCTACTCTTTGGAACTATGGGCGAGATAATTGGCCGTAGAAAAGTAATGCTAATTGGTATAGCTATGATTTGTATAGCTAGTTTTATTAGCTTATTTATTACTGATATGAGAGTACTTCTAGTTTGTAGAATGTTCCAAGGTTTAGGAGTAAGTGCTACAGTATTAATGGGTCGTACAATTATCAATGATATTTATGAAGGTAAAGAGGCTGCTCGTGTATTTAGTAAAATAATGTTTGCAGCATGTCTTATTATTACATTATTACCTATATTAGGTGGATATGTTGCTAAGCTCAATAGTTATAGAATAGCATTTTTTGTAATAATGGCTTATACATTAATCATTGGAATATTTGCATATTTTTATTTACCTGAAACTTCAAAAGCTGATAATAAAGATAAGTTTGAGATATCAGCTGTATTTAAATATTATCTTACAATTCTTAGAGAAAGATATTTCCTAGCATTTATTTTATGTACAATTTTTGTAGTAGCTGGGGAGTCTGTATTTGATACAGCATCACCTTTATTGATGATGGGAACATATGGTTTCTCAACAGTTAGCTATGGCTATTTTGTAAGCTTTATGTCATTAATTAGCTGGATTGGTATCTTAGCAGCAGGGATGTTACTTAAGAAATATTCATTAGAAGAGATTATGGGTATCGGCGCTATATTGTCATTAATATCTGGTTTAATTATTCTTTTACAGATATTCTCAGGTACTATTCATTTAGCTTTCTTCCTACTAAGCATGATAGCATTCTTCTTAGGTAGTGGCTTTATATTAACAGTATTCAATGTTGGGGTAGTTAAGAATCATCAAAAAACAATAAGTATTGCATCTTCTGCATCACTTTTCTTATATTTTTCATGCTCTGCATTAGGAAGTTTTATCATTAGTCATTTCTCTAACAAGACTATAATGCCTCTTGCGATTGCAATGATTATATTATGTTTTATTGTATTTTTATTCTGGCTAACTTTATTAGCTCCATTAATAAGACTAAATTCTAGCCAAACTGTAAATGGTTGATTTTTTAAATTGCTCTTTCTCTAAACCATTTAGTGATAACATATTTTTCACCTTTAATAATAGGCTTTGCCCAGTGAAGAGTATCTGGATTAACTCTACCTTTTTCATCTAGACTATTCCAGATAACAGCTGTTCCTAGTTTAGGTTTGACAGATAAACTAAGTTTAGGAAAATCAGTATGACCACCTTCTTCAACGTCATTCAAATAGATCATAAACGTCCAAGTTCGTTGTCCTTGTCTTGCTGTAAATTTATCATATCCAGTAGTACCTTTTTTAAAGTAATCTGTATGCAGTTTAAACTCATTACCAATTTGATAATATTGACCTTGTATTATCTCTGAATATTTAGGATCAATGTCTAAATAATCTGCTATCTTTTGATCAATATATTTTATAAATTCATCATTATAAATCCCTAGATCACAAGTTTGACTTGTACGAAAATATTGATCAGTTTCATTTGGGTTTGTAATAGTTGATGGTCGAAGATTTTTCTTAATTCTCTCTACTACTTGTTCACATTCTTCTTTGGATAGGAAATCATGTTGAATATATGCTCTAGCTTTATTACAAGTTACTTTTTGAGCCTTTTTAAATCTATCCTCAGAAACATTAAATAGTTGTGGTGGAGCTACTTCATTATTAATAAGATTTTTTAAATATTGACTTAGTTCTTCTAACCCCAAAGCAGATTGAATTACCTAGGGTCAAATTCATTATCTAACATTATTTTAAATAATTCTTCTTTATTACAACCTCTTTCAATATTTTCTTTTACCCATGCTTGCCAAGATGCCTCTAGTTCGGTGATCATTTTTTAGATTTATATAGTTTAACTTTGTTTCAAGTTTAATTGATATAGAGTTATTTATCTAGCAACTACCGCTGTACCATAGCAAAAAACTTCTGTACCACTAGTGTTACCTCCAAGACTACTAGAGTCATATCTAATAGCTATAATAGCGTTAGCTCCTAGCTTTTTGGCTTCCTCTATCATCTCTTGTTCTGCATGTAATCTAGCTTCCTTACAAACATTCGTATAAGAAGTATTTTTACCGCCTACAATATTTTTTAGGCCTCCTAAGATACCTTGAGTAATAGTTGGAGTACGGACGATTATTCCTGTTACTAGACCTTTATGTTCTAAGATTTCTCTTTTACCAAGACTATCTGCTGTAGTTAATAACATAATAAAATATCCTTTTATTTTTTATTCATGTGTACAGAAGTATTTATGTATGTTCCACCAACCCCATCACCCGTATAATTAATATCTACAAGATAATTTTTTTCAGAAATGAGATCTTCCATGCTTCATTCCAAGTAGGAACATTTACTAACTTTTCAGAATCTTTACTACCCCATGGTACAACTTTAGCTTGTGTAACAGTAGATGTTATATATGGTTTTATATTTGATATATCTTTAATATTGCATCCTTGGACACTTAATACAGGGGCTATTTGTTTGAGAGTATCATATTTCAGAGTTTTCTTTGCATAACTTCCTTCGAAGATCGCTCCTTGTGGTACAGCACTCCCTTTTTGTAAAAAGCTAAAAGTTACTTTATTTGTTTTAATATCTTCATTATAGTTTACAGTTGTTTGCTCTTTTTTATTACAGGCATCAGTGTATACCCATTGATCTTGCCAAATAATTTGATTATCTTTTTCTTTAGGCTGTTGACTATGGATTATGTCAAGATCTTTGATTTTACCTTGTTGTGTGCAAATTCCTTGTATTGAGTTTTTTGCTAAGATATTTTGAAAAACGCTAATTTGTAACAATTTATACTTGGCTTTATCTTTTAAAATAGATTTTGAAAGATCAGTTTGAGATAAGGCAAAAGTTGAAGAACTTAATAAGATACTAGTAATTATAATAATTTTTTTCATTATTACTCCTAGACTAGAGTTACAAGTTCTTCAGAACTAGTAGGGTGGATAGCTATAGTATCATCAAAATCACGTTTAGTTGCACCCATATTGATAGCTACTGCAAATCCTTGAAGCATCTCATCAACATTTAGGCCGATCATATGACAACCAACTACCTTTTCATTTTCACCAGTAACAACTAATTTCATTACTGTTGGCATTCTATGACCTGAGATAGCACAGTATAGAGCTGTAAAGCGAGATTTGTAAACTTTTACATTATCATCACCATATTTTTCTCTTGCCTCTTTCTCTGATAGGCCAACAGTACCAATAGCAGGGTGTGAAAATATAACTGTAGGAATATTTTTAAGGTTAGCTTTTAAGTCTGTTTCATTATTAAAAAGTCTACGAGCTAGATACCTACCTGTTTTAATAGCTACTGGTGTTAGTTGAGGAACACCAGAGGCATCACCTAGAGAATATACGCCATCAACATTTGTTTCGCACCAATCATTAGCAGGGATTATCCCCTTGTCAGTTATTTTGATATCAGTATTTTTTATATCAAGATTATGGGTGTTAGGGGCGCGACCTGTTGCCCATATTAAAGTATCAACATCTTCTAAAATTTTACCAGTATCGGTAGAGATTTTTAGAGTATTACCAGTTTTTTCAACATTAGTAATATTTGTATGGTTTAGTAATTTAAGATTAGTCATTTGCATACATTCAACTAAAGTATCACTAATATCATTATCAAATTCCATTAGAGGCTTTTCTCTACGACACATTATCGTTGTATCAGTACCATGAGCATTTAAAACTCCTGCTATTTCAACACCTATATAACCACCCCCAACAATTACTGCTTTTTTAGGAGTATCTTCCAGTTCAAAAAATTCATCAGAAGTTATACCTAGCTCATGCCCTTTAATATTTTTAGGAACAATAGGGTAAGCACCTGGCGATATAAAAATATGATCTGCAGTTACCTCAGAGCCATCATCTAGAACTATAGTTTTATTGTCTTTAAATTTACCCCAGTTATTAAAATGAGTGATATTCCATTTATCAAGTAGTCTATCGTAAAAGCTATGTATATTACCAATGTACGTAGCTCTTTTTTCTTTTAGAGTACTCCAGTTAAAACCTTTAACTTCAACATCAAAACCATAGCCTGCAACATCATGTTTTAATTGCTCTGCAAGCATAGCACCGTAGAACATCGCTTTTTTTGGTACACAACCGCGGTTTACACATGTACCACCAAGTTCACGCTTCTCAATAATCGCAACTTTTTTACCAAATTTAGCAGCTTGTACAGCAGATGCTATACCGCCAGAGCCGCCACCTAAACTTATTACATCAAAGTGATTGTTTTTCATTTTTTTTCCTATATTTCTTTATTCTTCTTCAAAAAATATCTTTCTATTATCAGCTTTTTGAATAGGTCTGTCATTATTGAAAGTTAAAATATCTTTAAATGTTTGAACTTGCTTTTTAGATATATTTGCTTTTCTTTTTAATATTATCCATTTAACTCCTTCAGTACATGGTGGAGTTGTTAGAGACCCTGTATACTCATAAAAAGAATGATGTCCATTTGGGAAAGGACTATCTTCTTTATTTACAGTAAATTCATATGAGTTGGTCTGTCCAACTTTTTTGGGAATATGAGGCCATATTTTAGTAATGAAAGGATTAGTTTTCGTATCACTATACTGATAAAGCAATGCTAATACAGCTATTTTTCCATCTTTTGAAATATTTACAAAGTGAGCTTCAAAAGGATATTCTTTGCCATCCATATAATTTTCGCTTGGAGTATGAAAATGCATTTGCTTTAATTCATATTTTTGCTTACCAACGAGTATATAGCTCCCTGGTTTAAATAAAATTTGTATTGTATGACCATTATTTAATATTGATTCAACATGTAGATGATAGTCAATTTTTACTCTATCAGATTCGCTACCTTTGACAGCATTTGTTGTAATTAAATTTATAGGAGATTGCTCTTGACCTGTAGAGCATTCTTTATATTTTTCAGATAGGTCTCCCCAGTGCTCAGGACCTTCCGCACCGACATATCCCCACTGAGCACTTTCTGTATTTTTATGATCTGAATATCCAAAGCTAAAAATGCTAAAAGACGATGCTAAAATTAGTCCTTTTAAAATATTTTTATATTTCACCTTAATTTCCTTGCTATAACTTCATTATTAAATTTAAAACCCTACAATTTTAACCTTTTAAATTATAAATATATAGTGGTTTAGTCACTTGACCATATTTATCTACTTCACCAAAACCTATAGCTTTTATTTTAAAACTTTCTGGTTTTAGTTTAGTGTTTTGTATTATCTGATCAAAATCTTTTTCAAAGTTAGTTCTAGCCTCATCACTATCCAAATCAGCAGCTAATATGCTAAAGTGGGGATTAAATTGATTAAATGTATTTGGTGAACCATATTTTTTGAAAGACTCTAATTTAGTAGGATAGTATTTTACCCAACTAGGAACAGGGTAGTCTTTATTTCTATATTTAGATAAATCAGTTACAGCTTTATTTGATAATTTTTGAAGTTCTGGTGAATTTTGGATATTTAACATTACAAAACCACTTTTACCAGCGATAAATTTATCTGTTTTAATATTAAATGGAGATGTGTTTTTAGCAATTTTTGCTAGTTGTTTTTTAATATCTGGAATACTTTTACTATCAAAACTTGTTAAATAAAGTGTTAAATGTATAGGGTGGTTTTCAATAAATGGTCTAGTATTATATTTTTTGAGAACATCTGTTTTTTCTATAGAGTCATCAAAACTTCTAACATATTTGGTTGCCTTATTAGAAGGGATAAGGTAAATATTATATTGCTTAAGGCTTTCTGCAAATGCATTACAAGTTATAAGTATTATAGATATAGTTAGCAATAGTTTAGAAAATGTTCTTTTGTTCATTATATTAATACTCCTTTAGTTGATCTATGAGGGTTTTTAGTGAGTATTCTATATTAAAGTTTGCTGTATCAATTTTGATTATGTCTTGATTCCATACTTGATAATCTCTATCTAGTACATTTTGCCAAGTAGGGTATTTGTTAGGGTCTGATTTATATCTAGTTTCTACTCTATTTTGATGAATCTGTTTATCACTACAGATAACTTCGATATTTATTACTTTAGTGGAATTTATTTCAGATAGCTTATTCCATAATTTTCGAGACTCTGTGACAGGATTACAGCAGTCTATAATTATATTTTTACCAAGCTTAAGATTTTCTTTTGCTTGATAGAATGCTATTTCATAACCTTCTTTAGTTGGCTTTTGAGAATATGCTTTGTTGAGATAATATTCAATTGTATCAATCCTAAAGTAGACTGTATTAGGTATAGCTTTTGCTAGTTGCTTAGCTAAAGTTGTTTTGCCTACTCCTGGTAAACCTGAGAATATATAAGCGTTTGGCATATTTAATTTTTAGTGTATCGACATTTTGGAAAGTTACTACAACCTAGAAATATTTGTCCTTTTCTTTCTCCTTTTTTAATAACTCTTTCAACTAGCTCATTAGAACACTTTGGACAAATAGTATCTGAGTTGTATTTTTCCTTAAGATTCTTAACATGATTATAGTTATTTCTTATAGTACTTTTTTGCTTTTGATTCTTAAGAATATTACAATACTCTTGTAGTTCACTGTGAGAAAAAATATTCCCAGTTTGTCCATTTAGAAATTTTCTTAGTTTAAATATACCGTATACACCTTGAGGGATCTGAGTTTTAAAAGTAGCACTCCCTACAAAAACAACAATATTATGAACTTGTGTATCATTTAACTCTAATAAAGATTCAATAGCCTTAACATGTTTATGATTTTGATGAAGAGGGTTTTGAAATTTAGATTTGTGTTTATATATTTGCTGGGTCCAAGTTTTACTCTTAGCATCACCAAATATCCATCCTTTCATATTCTTAGTTTCTATAATAAATATTCCTGATGGAAGAAGCAGTACATGATCTATTTGAGTAGTATCTTTATCACAAGGAAGCAGTAAATTATTTAATAATATTCCTTTTTTGTCTTTAACAATATTTTTAATAGATAAAGCTAATATTTTCTCCCCAATCCATCCTTTAAAGAAAGGTGTTTTGATAAAAAGAAAAATTATTACTATAAACCATAAATACCAATAACTTAAAGCTGTGGAGATCATTGGTGAAAAAATAGCTGCCATATCCATACTTATATTATCCTCTAGTAGGAATTAAACCTCATAATCATAACTAATAGTTAGTGGTGCATGATCTGAGAACCAGTTTTCTTTGTAAACATAGTCAGACTTAGGTACAACTTTATCTTTTAGCGCAGGTGTTGAAATATGATAATCAATTCTCCAGCCAACATTCTTTGCTCTAGCTTGACCACGATTTGACCACCAAGTATATTGCAGAGGCTCATGGTTGATAACTCTAAAAGTATCAACCCAACCTAAATCATCAAATATATGATCTAACCAAGCTTGTTCTTCTGGTAATACCCCAGATGTCTTACCATAGTTAGATTTCCAGTTTTTGATATCAATCTTTTTATGTACGATATTAAAATCACCACAAACTATAAAATCTCTACCAGACTTAACTTGCTCTTTTAGGATTTCTTTGTATTTCTCAAGAAACTGCATTTTGTATTCTTGACGTACATCACCACTAGAGCCACTTGGCAGATATAAGCTAGCAATACTAAAGTTTTCATAGTCAAACTGGATATAGCGACCTTCCTCGTCTGCCCAGTCTAAGCCTAGCTCTTTTATAACCTTTATAGGTTTCTTCTTGGCATAAATAGCAGTACCACTATATCCTTTTTTAACAGCATCTTTGAAATCATAGTGATAACCTTCAGGAAAATATTGATCATCTCCCTCAAGCTGATGAAACTGTGCTTTTGTTTCTTGGATACATAAGAAGTCTACATCTTGCGATTCAAACCATTCCCAGAAACCTTTACGTGTAGCCGCACGAATACCATTAGCATTAAAACTTGTTACTTTAATCATTATAAAACTTAGATGTATAAATTATTTATTAATTAGAGATTCTAACATTTTTAGAGATAAAGTAGAGGCTGTTTTGAATAAAATTAGAATATACCTTTAGCTAACATTTGTAGGGCAGCTAAAATAATTACAACAAAGAATGTTATCTTAAGAATGTTTGTTGGAATATATGGCATTAGCTTTGAACCAATCATAGAACCCAATAATGTACCTAATGCTACTGGTAATGTTATTAAACTATCGATATAGCCAGCAAAATAATAAGTTGAAGTAGCTGCAAAAGCTGTAATTCCCATTATAAAATTACTCGTAGATGCACTGACTTTAAAAGGCACTCTCATAATGTTATCCATAGCTATGACCTTAAAAGCTCCTGCACCAATACCTAGCAAACCACCAATAAATCCAGCTCCCGACATACCTAAAAACCCTAAAATAGGTCTCTGGAGATTATATTTCTCATCTATACCATTTACATTAACACTATCATTAAGTTGTAATTTATCAGCTATCTTAGATGTTTTGAAATTCTCTTCAGGTAATGGTAGTTCTTTCTTAAAGAAACTTAAGATAGCAACAACTATCAAAATTCCACCAAAGATTATAAATAATGATTTAGATTGAAGCATGATAGCTAATTTAGCACCAAAAATAGAGCCTATTGCTGTTGCTAATGCTAAAAATAATCCTAATTTTTCTTTAGTAAAACCATGAGATTTTAAAGAAACTACAGATGTAGAAGTAGATGTACAAATTATAGCAACTAAAGATGCTCCTATAGCATGATGAATGGAAACACCTAAAACTGTAGAAAGTAGGGGGGTTATAATTAAAGCACCACCTAAGCCGATAATAGATCCAATACTTCCACCTACTATAGCAATGATAAAAATAGCTAACTCAAAAAATACTTGTTGATCCATTCTTTTTTTAATAAAACTTTTTAGTTTAGTATAACCTTTATTTATAACTTTTTTAAAATATTTGTATTTTTGCCTAAATTCTTTTAAAATGTATGCTTGTTGTTTTGTCTAATAAAATACTAACTAAAAATTTAACAAACTGGAGAAGAGGCCAATATGGCAAAAGAAGATTGTATCGAAATGGAAGGCGTTGTATTAGAAGCTCTTCCAAACACAATGTTTAGAGTTGAACTTGAAAATGGTCACGTAGTGACTGCTCACATATCAGGTAAGATGAGAAAAAACTATATCCGTATTTTAACAGGTGATAAAGTTGTTGTTGAAATCACCCCATATGATCTTACAAAAGGTCGTATTAAGTTCCGTAGTAAATAAATCCAAATTTTTTCTAAAGTATTCTAAAGTATTACATTCTCTAAAATTAATAAAACTGGTGTTAAGATAGTAAATATTAATCCTACTGATATTGCTAGAGGTACTACTTTTGTACCATAATTATCCTTAATAACAGGTAAGCAAAAATCCATAGCCGTGTTTGCAGCATAACCTACTAACTCTATAGATAATACTTTTCTAAGTAGAGGAATTAGTGCTATAACAAATATTTCATGTAAGAAATCTATCATAAAAGTTACCATGCCATAATATTCACCTAGGAAGTTGGTATTTAATACTACAGATAGTGAGTACCATCCTAAACCAGAACAGATCATGATGCTCTCTTTAATAGGTATACCTATCAATAAGCTAATAATTATAGCAGCAGCTAAAGATGTCAAAATAACAATACAGACAATTATTAAAGCTATTTTATTTTTAAAAATATCTATCAAAGGTATTTTTTCAAGTTTTAATAAAATACCAATAATTAGCATCAAAGCCATTAACATTATAAAAACTATATTATCAATAAACTTAGTTATATCTATATTTATAATTTCGCCAATTATATAACCTATAACTAGATAAATTAGATATTTACTAGCTTTAAATATATTTAATAAGCTATTATTGTCATTATTATCTTTTTTAGGGATTGATATCAGATTAGTCTTTAGATGATTATTAAAATAGCAGTATATAAATAATCCTAAAATATTTACAATTAAAATTACTAAACTATAACCAAAACTGACACCTATAACTTTGAGTACAATACTATTTGTATGAGTAAATATACTAAAGTTATATCCTAATAAGAAAATTATAGAAATAACAATGAAATTTAAAGATAGATTTATAAATCGTATAACTTTTTTAGTTGGTTCAAAATTAAATAAATAGTATCCAACCGTTAAAACAATTAGAAGACTTAGCGATTCTAACATTTTATTTTAATTTGATTTTTCTGTATATCATAAATAAAACTACAGGAATAATAGAAAATATAAAACATACAGATAGTGTTTGTACAAATTCCATAGGATTATCATACATATTATCAGGAGGTATAAATCCTATAAAAACACATATAACTGTACCTAATATTCCTAATATACATGTAACTGTCATTCCAATTTTTCCAAAAGGAATATGAAAGTCATCAGAGTCTCTAGTAACATCTTTATTTGTAAGTTTAAGCTTTAAAGCTGCGAAAAACATCATTAAATACATTAAAGAATATATCTGTGTACTAAGCGCTGTTAGTAACCAGTAATATGCCTGAACAGATGGAACTAACTCTAAAAGAGCACATATTATCGTCATAATAATAGCTTGTAAAATTAATATTCCACTTGGAACATCGTGTTTGTTTGTCTTATCTAAAAAGTTTGGTAAGAAATGATCATCTGCAGCTTGTAATAAACCTCTAGCTGGAGATATCATCCAGTTAATCATAGACCCTATAGAGCCAACGACAACCATCATACCTAAGAAAT
Organism: Francisella sp. 19S2-4; assembly: GCF_036281795.1. Classification (NCBI taxonomy): domain Bacteria; kingdom Pseudomonadati; phylum Pseudomonadota; class Gammaproteobacteria; order Thiotrichales; family Francisellaceae; genus Francisella; species Francisella sp. 19S2-4. The sequence continues at coordinate 61,455 of NZ_JAWUZH010000002.1, read as the reverse complement.
AATAGAAAAATACAGGAATTCCTAAACTATCAAGATAAACTTTAAATGTTTTGATAGTACCATGAACAACATCTATTTGATCTTTAGGGAATATAATAGCTACTGCTAATGCTCCTAAAACCATAGTAAAAATTATAAATATAACAGCAATTAATAAAGCAAGAGGAAAAGTTCTTTTAGGATTTATGACTTTTCTAATATGAACAGTAGCTAATTCAAGACCTAAGAACGATGCTATGATAGCTGTTAAGCCCATCCAAGAATCTGTCGTTGTGAAATCAGGTATCAAATTATCTAGATGAAAGTGGATATTAAGACTATAACTATTAAATAACCATATTAGCGCAAATATTACCATTAGTAGCATTGGTATAACCATACCTAGAAGAGTACATATACTAGCAAAAATGGCAGAAACTCTTAGGCCTTTAAGGTTTAGTATCGTAAGAGACCAGAAAACTACTGTTATAAAAATTACGGTAAATTTTATATTTTGAGCAAAATCTGGATTAAATAGATAGGCAATAGTTCCGGCAAGGAATGTTAAAATACTCGGGAACCATATTAAGGTATTTATCCATTGAAACCATACTGCAAGCATAGCAACATTTGGACCAAAGGCTTTTTTTACCCAGCCATATACACCTTCTTCACCTTTTGCTGTATATGTTGCAGTCATCTCAGCAGAAACTAAAGCAACAGGGGCTAAAAACAAAAATACAGCAACAGCAAAGAAAAAGAATATGTAAGTTCCTGACGTAGCTGTTGATGGCAAGTTTCTAATATTATCAATAGCTCCTGTCATTAATAATATTAGTAAGATTAAACCTATTTTTTCTTTTGATGAGACGTTTGCTGACATTGCTTATACTATGAAATAATACATATTAAAACATAATACTTAAGCCTTTAGAAATTAGCAATTACTTAAGCTATATATAATGGCATTACTTGAAAAAGTTTTTCTAGAATCTCTAGAGCATTTCTATTATCTACTTTAATTATAAGCCTATCACCATCGTCAATTAATAAGTTATCTGCGAAGAATAAAGGGGTGCTATCATTTCTCATTAAAGCAAGTATTCTAAGGCCTTTTGGGAGTTTTAGATCAGAAATATTCTTACCTATTACCGTAGACATATTTTCTTGACCATGTACTCTTATTTCAATAAACATTTCTTCACTGTCTTCGACTTCATACATTCTTAGCATATCTACCTGTGTTAAGAATGCTTTAATTGTTGTATAAGAGAAGTTGTGAGGTGAAATAGATATATCTATAAGTTTTAAGTCACGAGTAATATCATAATATTCAGCACTATTTACTGTAGCAATAGTTTTCTTAGCACCTAATTTTTTTGCAAGAATTGATGACATTATATTAATCTCATCTGAGTTTGTTAGGGCAAAAAACATATCTGCTTCATCAATACCTTCAGCTATTAGAAGGTTATTGTTTACAGGGTTATAGTGTAGGATAGTTGATTTTGAAAGTTCATCTAAAGCAAATTCACATTTTTTAGCGCTAGGATCTATCATTTTTATAATATATCCTTTGTTCTCTAAAGACTTTGCAAGTGTGATACTGGCATGATTGATTCCAGCAATAAATATCTTTCTAACGTTTGCTTTTTTAGGCTGAAAGATTGATAAGATCTGTGATGAATATGCTTTTTCTGATAAATACATAACTCTGTCACCAGGCTTTACAAGCATTTCTGTATCATCAATATCTAATTTTTCATTACCTCTATAAACTGAAATAATATCTACTTTAATATCACCAAGTCCTAGATGTATATCTTTAATAGAAAAACCAACTAATGGTGAATCATCAGAAACCTCGACACCAATAACTTGTACTCTTTTATCAAAAAAACTAGAGATAAAAAAAGCTCCTGGTAAAAATATTAGTTGTTCTAATCTTTTTGTTGCTTCAAAAAATGATTTTATAACTAAGTCAATATTATTTAGTAGTTTAGGGAATCTATTATATTCAGTATCTCTGATACGCGCTATTTTGTATGGAGTTTTATAAAGCTTATATGCCATATCACATACTGCGATATTTATAGTATCATCAGATGTTACAGCTATAATCATATCGGTATCTTTGAAATTAGCTTCCATCATAATATTTGGCTTTGTAACATCGCCAACGATAGTTTGTACATCAAAAGCAGAAGATATAAAACCTAATTTTTCTTCATCTAAATCAATGATTGATACTTGATGATCTAAACTTAGTCTTTGAGTTAAGTAAATTCCTAGTTGTCCAGCACCTAAAATAGCAATTCTCATAAATACGTGTTACAATACCAAACTTATAGTTATGTTAGTTTAAACATACTAATCTAAGGCATCAAAATAATCAATTTTTTATTTACTTTGAGTCTTTTTAATACTATCATAGTTACAAATTTATACTAAATTGGTATAATATAATTTAATTATGCTTCGAATAAGTAAATTACTCGACTATGGGTTATTAGTTGTAGTGACTATAGCAAAGAATAATTCCACTCCTTATAGCGCTGCAAAAGTTGCTGAAGTTACAGGTTTAAATATTCCTACAGTAAGAAAACTACTTAATCAACTTTCAATAGCTGATATTGTAGTTTCAAAGCGCGGCGTTGAAGGGGGGTATACATTAGTAAGAGATTCTCGAGATATCTCGGTTTTAAATATAGTTGAAGCTATTGAAAAAGATGTTAATCTTACAGAGTGCTGTGATATTCATAAAAAATGCAGTTTAAAAAGTTGTACAGTTAGCGGTTACTGGAAAGTTTTAAATAATCAGTTATTAGAAATACTTTCTGGGACATCAATTTATGATATTGTCAACAATAAAGACAAGAGCTAAGTAAAGATGAGTGAAAATTTAGATAAAATTATAGAACAAGACTATGAGCATGGTTTTGTTACAAATATTGAAGAAGAAACTATTGAAGCAGGTCTTAATGAAGATGTTATTAGATTAATATCTGCAAGAAAAAATGAACCTGAATTTTTATTAGAATGGCGTTTGAAAGCTTATAAAAGATGGTTGGATATGAAGTCTCCTAGTTGGGCAGACTTAAAGTATCCACCGATTGATTTTCAAGCTATTAGTTATTATTCAACACCAAAATCGATGAAAGATCATCCTAAAAGCTTAGATGAGGTTGATCCAGAAATTATTGATACATATAACAAGTTAGGTATACCTTTGCATGAGCAAGAGATGCTAGCAGGTGTTAAAAATATTGCTGTTGATGCTGTTTTTGATTCAGTTTCAGTTGTCACAACTTTTAAAGAGAAGCTAGCCGAAGCCGGAGTTATTTTTTGTCCAATCTCTGAGGCAGTACAGAAACACCCAGAGCTTGTAAAAAAATATCTTGGATCAGTAGTTCCTCAAGGCGATAATTTCTTTGCAGCACTTAACTCTGCAGTATTTAGTGATGGATCTTTTGTATATATTCCAAAAGGAGTGACTTGCCCAATGGAATTATCTACATATTTTAGAATAAATGCTATGAACACAGGCCAGTTCGAAAGAACACTTATCATAGCAGATGAAGGTAGCTATGTTAGTTACCTAGAGGGTTGCACAGCTCCTATGCGTGATGAGAATCAACTCCATGCTGCCGTAGTTGAGTTAGTTGCTTTAGATGGAGCTGAGATTAAATATTCTACAGTGCAAAACTGGTATCCAGGTGATAAAGATGGTAAAGGTGGGATTTATAACTTTGTAACAAAAAGAGGTATGTGTCATAGTAATGCTAAGATCTCTTGGACGCAAGTTGAGACAGGTTCAGCTATTACTTGGAAATATCCTTCAGTAGTTTTACGTGGGGATAATTCGATAGGTGAATTTTATTCAGTAGCACTTACAAGACATGCTCAACAAGCAGACACTGGTACAAAAATGATTCATCTTGGAAAAAATACAAAAAGTACTATTATCTCTAAAGGTATCTCTGCAGGTAGAGCCTCTCAAGCATATAGAGGACTGGTTAGAATATCTCCTAGTGCTTCTAACGCACGTAATTTTTCACAATGTGACTCATTACTAATTGGTAATAAATGTGGTGCCCATACGTATCCATATATAGAAAATAAAAGTAACTCATCACAAATTGAGCATGAGGCTACAACTTCAAAGATATCTGATGATCAGTTATTTTACTGTAAGCAAAGAGGCTTATCAGAAGAAGATGCTATTGCAATGATTGTGAATGGATTCTGTAAAGAAGTATTCAAGAAACTACCTCTTGAGTTTGCTGTTGAAGCACAAAAGCTTATGGAAGTAAGCTTAGAAGGTGCTGTTGGATAGATATGAGTATTAAGTTTTGTAATGCTGAGAAAAAACATTTAAAGGCAATAGTTGCTTTGCTGAGAGATGATTTTCTAGGAAAAAACAGGCAAGATCTTGATTTTGCAAGTTATGAAAAGGCATTTCAAGATATATCTAATGATGAAAACAACCAAATAATAATTGGTTTAAGTGATGATTTAGTTATTAGCTGTGCTCAAATAACTTATATACCTGGTTTGACGTATTCAGGACAGCCTAGGCTTCAGGTTGAAGGGGTTAGAGTTCACAAAGACTATAGTGGCAAAGGTATAGGTAGTTTATTATTTAAATATATAGAAAAAATAGCAGTTAATAAAAATTGTGTACTAATACAATTAACAACGGATAAATTAAGAGATAAAGCTATAAATTTTTACGAAAAATTAGGTTTTGTCTCATCTCATATTGGTATGAAAAAGAAACTTTAATTTAAAGAGGTTCAACTAAAAAATGTTATTAGAAATAAAAGATCTACATGTGAGTGTTGGAGATAACAAAAAGCAAATATTAAAAGGACTAAACCTTACAATGAAAAAAGGTGAAGTTCATGCAATCATGGGACCTAATGGTGCTGGTAAAAGTACATTGAGTAATGTTTTAGCTGGTAAAGATGGTTATGAAATCACTCAAGGTTCTATTAAGTTTGATGGTAAAGATCTTGATGATCTAAGCATTTCTGAAAGAGCTGCTGCTGGGATATTTCTAAGCTTACAGTATCCTATAGAGATACCAGGTGTTAGTAATGTTCAATTTCTGAAAACAGCTGTAAATAGTATTAGAAAGCAAAATGGCGAAGAAGAAATAAATGCTATTGAGTTTATGAAAAAGCTTAAGCAAAATATGCAGGTTTTAAAAATTGATCAAAAATATATGTCACGTGGTGTTAATGAAGGTTTCTCTGGCGGTGAGAAAAAACGTAATGAGATGCTTCAACTAATGATGTTAGAACCTAAGCTTGCAATTTTGGATGAGACTGATTCTGGTCTTGACATTGATGCTTTACAAGTTGTTTCACAAGGTGCTAATACTATGAGATCAGAAGATAGAAGCTTTTTGGTTATTACTCATTATCAAAGACTTTTAGATCATATTGAGCCTGACTTTGTTCATGTTTTAGCTGATGGCCAAATCGTTAAAACAGGTGGTAAAGAGCTTGCACTTGAATTAGAAGAGAAAGGATATTCTTGGTTAAACAGCTAAAGGTTAAAAAATGTTAATAGATAATAAATCTCTACCTACTACTAAGCAAGAAAGTTGGAAGTATACAAATATTGCTTCAATATATGCTAAAAACAATATAACAGAAATTTTAAAAGAAGCTCCAAATACTAAAGACTATCTTGAAGGATTTAAGTTTGATACTCAAGAGAATGTAGTTATTATTTTAGATGGATCATTAGCTATTGATTATAATAAAAAACTTAATCATATAAGTGCCTTAGAGTTCCATAAAGATGATAGAAATATGTCAAGATTAACTATCGAGAATTCAAAGCATTTTAGCATAAAGATACCTAAAGATACAAAAGATACTCTTAGTCTTATTTTTATAAATACTGAAATGGCTAAAAATAAACTTACAAATATATCATTAAAGTTAGATGTTGATATGTTTGCAAGCTTAGATTTAGATGTTGATTTTGTAAATTTAACAGAAGAATCTGCAATAAACTTATTTTTGGATATCAAAGTTGCTGAATCTGCTAAAATCAACTTTACAAATAATGCTGATAACTCAAATAATACTAAGCTATTTACTACAGCTAATTATTTAGTAAATCTTGGAAGAGCTGCTGAATTTAATGGTTTTAATTTGTTAAATAAAGATGCTTTATTAAGAAATGATTTTATTGTTAATTTGAATAAAGAACATTCTAGATTTGATATGAGAGGATTATATTTAGTTGGTGATAATGCTATTGCAAATACATGTTTCTTAGTTAATCATAATGCTTCTCATACTTATAGTAACGTAAATTTCCGTGGAGTTGCTAATGATAATGCTAAAGCTTGGTTTAATGCTAAAGCAGTTGTAAATGAAGGAATTGAGCAAATCCAAGCATATCAAAATAACAAGAATATCCAATTAAGTAATAAAGCTGAAATAAACACAAAACCAGAGTTGGAAATTTTTTCTGATGATGTTGTTTGTACTCATGGCGCGACAATAGGGCAATTAGATAAAGATGCTTTATTTTATCTACAGTCTAGAGGTCTTGAATTAAATACTGCTCAGCATTTACTTCTAGAAAGTTTTGTTAAATCGCAATTAACAGCTGATGATTTTCCTTTTGAAAATGAAGTCAAAGAAGAGATTGTCGAATGTTTAGATGATATCTTAGACTCTATAATATAAAAAATCTTTTAATCTTTTTACTGCTTTTCTAATTAATTATATTTTGTAATCTGCTAAACTGAAAGTAGTAGAACAATGAATAATAAGGAATCTTATTTATGAGAAAAATTATTCCAATTACGTTAGTTAGTTTTTTGGCAACAAGTTCAGTTGCTTTAGCATGTGATAAGACTCAAGATACGCATAATACTATTCAATATACGACACAGGCTGAAACAACAGTTAAAAGCGATAGTATACTTGTGCAAGTTACAGGATATGCTACAACAACTCTTCAAGATCAAAATAGTATTCAACAACAGATATCTGATGAAGTTAACAATATTGTTAAAGCTGACTGGAAAGTTAAAAATGTTGAGCAAAATACTAGTAATAGTGGCGCTTTGAACATTACATTACAGTTACAAGCTAGAATCTCTCAGAAAGATTTAAATACTTTACAGAAAGCATTAGAAAACCAAAAAACTTCTGGTAAGAAGCTAGTGGTTCAAGTTCTTGATTACAATCCACCAGCAAAAGATATTGAAGCGGCTAAACAAAAACTTATGATTAAAATCTTCAAAAATACACAAGAATATCTAAAAGATTTTAATAAAGAAACAAATAATACTTATACTATTCAATCAATTAAGTATGATGATACTACAAGTAGTTATAGACCAAGAAGTACGGTGATGTATATGAAGGCAGCTACTAATGAAATGGATTCTAGTGCAAATAATAATCCTGTAGCAGTTTCTCAAGATATAAATATTAGAGCAAATGTAACATTTATGGAGAAGTAATATGGCTTTAAGTAACGTTATAAAAACAGATGAAGCTAGTTTTGAAAAGCTTATAAATAATACAGATAAAACTGTGTTAGTAGATTTTTATGCTGATTGGTGTGGTCCTTGTAAGACATTAGGCCCAATTCTTGATCAGTTATCAAAAGATTATAAAGCTGCTATGATTGTTAAAGTAAACGTTGATGATAATCAAAATTTGGCTGCAAAGTTTGGTATTAGAAGTATTCCTACAATGATTATTTTTAAAAATGGTAAGCAAGTTGAAACTTTAAGTGGTGTTTATACTGGAACTCAATTAGAGCAAAAACTTAAGGCTTATGAGTGATATTTTAGATCAAAATGGTTTGCTAAAATGGTATTTTCAGACAAAGTTCGAAATACCTATAAAACCAGAACAATATCCTAATCAGTTTGCTATTATAACAGCATATAATCCAAAGAATCAGCTTCTTAGTGACTATCAGAATAATGTTAGAAATAAAATTTTAGAAGAAGAATTAAAACATAAATATGATTGGGTTTATAAAATTAATGGCTTTGATGAAACTACAGATCACAAAGAAAATGGTTTCATGTTTAATTGTAACACCCTATATGAAGCTTGCAAACTTGGTGAAAAATATTCTCAAGATGCTATTTATTATGTTTCAGATAACATACTCTTTGTCTCAAAGTGTTCTCCAAAAGAAAGAAAGCTTGTACAAGTAGGAGATTTCTTAAGCAGGATAATTAAGTAATAAAAAAATTAATTTATAAAAAAGGAGCATTAATGAACTTTAACAGTGTCGCCAAAGATTATAAAAATATTTCTATTACACAACATACCGCATCTAAGAGACTCTTAGCTTTAGTGGGTGATAATAAATATAGTAGTATATTAGATATAGGTTGTGCTTCTGGAGTTAATGTTGAAGCTCTCGTTAAAAAACTTAAAAAAGGTGGTAAGTATTTTGGAATGGATCCATCTCAAGAGATGATTAAGTTGTCACAAAATAAATATGGTAGTAATTGTAAGTTTATATGTTCAACACTTGAGGACTTTAGTTCAGATGAAAAATATGAATTTATATTTTGTAATTCGGTATTTTATTATTTAAAAGATAAACAAGTGTTTTTTGACAAATGTAATAATATTTTGGATCAGGATGGTATCATTGCTATACAAGCTCAAACAAGATTATGTAGTTTATTTACAGAAGCCATTGAGTATGTTAAGACCTGTAAATTAACAGAAAAGCAGATGAAGAGTTTTAAATTACCTGCTAATCTAATTAGTGAGAAAGAGTTTTTAAAAATATTGTCTGAACAAAAGTATTTTAGCGTGAAAATATTTAATTATCATATCGACTATAATACTGTTGATATTGAAAAAGCTATGAATATTTTTAAATCAGGTCCAGCAATACCTTGCTTATCAGATCAAGCATATTCAACAAAGCCATCAGAGGAGTTTAAAAAGTTATTTTTAGAAGAAATAAGCAATTATCTTACTAGTAAGTCAGAAAATGGCAAAGTAACCTTAGATTCTCCAAGAGTTTATATAATACTTACTAGAGAGGTTTGATTTTAAATTTATACTTTTAAAGTAGTTATATTTTTAGAATACAGTTTATAAAAATAGAAAATATAACTATCAATACAATACCAGAGTAAACAACCATTCTTTGATCAGGGTCCCAGAACATACCTAAGATCACACATGAATTAAATAATATACTTAAATATGGGATTATAGGAAATGCCCAAGCCTTAAATTTTAAGTTCTTTACTTGTTCTTTTGAGAGAGACTTTCTAAAGTATATATGGCAGAGACTAATTATGATCCATATCATACATCCAACCATACCTGATGATGATACTATTAAAATAAATACTTTTGTAGCACCTATAAATTTAGTGATTAAGCAGAAGCAAGATAGAATTGCGACAAACAGAACTCCATATATAGGCACTTGTTTCTTACTTATTTTAGCAAAGATCTTGGGAGCTTGATTTTCTTGAGCCATTGACCACATCAATCTTGCACATGTGTAAAAACATGAATTAACTGCTGATAAACTTGCTGTTAAGATTACTAATTGCATTATAGTATCGACATATTTTATATTTACTAACTGTAGGACAGTTATAAATGGAGTATTTTCAACACCAGAATCTTTATATGGAATAATATAAGCAATTATAAATGATGAAAATACAAAAAAGAGAAGAATACGTATAGCGACACTTTTTATAGCTTTACGAATATTCTTCTCTGGATCTTTTGTTTCACCAGCTGCTATACCTACTAATTCAGCACCTTGGAATGTACATACTATTATCACTAACCCAAATAGAAAAGCTTTAAATCCATTAGGGAATAGGCCATCTGCATAAAAATTGACTAATCCAGATATTGGTTTATTTGAATGTAAGAAACCACTTATAATTCCAATACCTATAACTATGAAGACTAGTATAGTTATAATTTTTATCGCAGATAACCAAAATTCAATTTCAGCAAAAACTTTTACTGTACATAGATTTAATAAGCTGACAATAACTATTATTGCTAAACAAAATTGCCAAACAGTAATTCCAGGATAGAAATTATGACAGATAATACCAGCTGCAACCAAGCCACCTGCAGCTGCAGTTAACCAATTAAGCAGATATAACCAGCCTGTTAAAAATCCTGAGTATGGTGATATAAATTTAGTAGCATAAGTTTGAAATGATCCACTTATAGGCATTTCAATTGACATTTCAGCTAGACTAATCATCACTAGCATCATTATTAAACCGCCTAGGAAAAATCCTAATACTGTACCAAAAGCTCCAACTGAATTAAGAATGCTTCCAATACCTAAGAAGAAGCTAGCTGAAATAGTTCCTCCTAAAGATATCATAACTATATGACGGGCTAAGATATCCCTTCTTAGCTTATTTTGATTATCACTCATACCTTTTAATGATCTATGTTTTTATTTGATTATCTATAATATTTCTTTTTAAAGAAAGATTTTTTGATTATAGAAATAGTTTTTTTGTTATTATTAATAATTACTAAACTAGTAAATATTTGGATATTTATGAAAAAAGTTTTATCCTTGGCAATAATAGCAAGTATTTGTTCATCTTGCTCAATAACTAATTTTTTTAGTAATAAGTCTCAAAATAATCAATCTAATATATATAGCGCTAATGAAGAAAAGTATGAGACTCAAGCAGATAAACTTTTATCACAGATGACTTTAGAAGAAAAACTCGGTCAGTTAAATCTTGTAGATGCTGGTCAAGCAACTACAGGTGTTAGTAAAAAAGAAGATTTCTATAAGCTTATAAAACAAGGAAAAGTAGGAGGGATATTTAACTTAAAATCTCCAGAAGATATAAAAAGAGCTCAAGAAATAGCTGTCAAAGATACTCGTCTTCATATTCCTCTTTTAATAGGTATGGATATTATTCATGGCTATAAAACAACTTTTCCAATTCCTTTAGGATTATCTACTAGCTGGGATTTAGATATGATTCAAGAAACTGCTCGGATTGCAGCTATAGAAGCAAGTAGCCAGGGAATAAACTGGACATTTTCACCAATGGTAGATATATCTAGAGATCCACGCTGGGGACGAATTGCTGAAAGTAGTGGTGAAGACACATATTTAGGTAGTCAAATAGCTAAAGCTATGGTACGAGGCTATGAGATGAATGATTTAGCAGATAATACAAGTCTACTTGCATGTGTGAAACACTTTGCGTTATATGGGGCTGTTGAGGCAGGCCGTGATTATAATACAGTAGATATGAGCAAAGTTAAAATGTATAACCAATACCTACCTCCATATAAAGCAGCTGTAGATGCTGGAGCTGGTAGTGTTATGGCGGCTTTTAATGATATTAATGGTATTCCAGCTACTGAAAATAAATGGTTAATGACGGACTTACTACGTGATCAATGGGGCTTTAAAGGTTTTGTCGTTTCTGATTATGCAGGTATTCCAGAGATGATAAATCATGGAGTTGGTAAGAATCTACAACAAGTATCAGCGGATGCATTAAATGCTGGTGTTGATATGGATATGGTAGGTAATGGTTATCTTACAACTTTAAAGAAATCTCTTAAAGAAGGTAAGATCTCAATGGCTGAAATAAACAAAGCCGTTAAGAGGATATTAATAGCTAAGTTTGAGCTAGGGTTATTTAAAAATCCATATAAAAATATTAATGCAGCAGATGCAAAAGAAGTAATTTTCTCTGAAAAAAATAGAGATTTTGCGAGAAAAGTTGGCTCTGAGTCTATGGTTCTATTAAAAAACCAAAATAATTTGTTACCTTTGAAAAACTCTCAGACAATAGCTGTAATTGGACCATTAGCAAATGCTGCTAATAATATGGATGGCACATGGAGTATCACAGCTGATCAAGATAAATCTATATCTTTACTACAAGGCTTAAAAGATGAAGTAGGGCAGCAAGGCAAGGTTTTATATGCTAAAGGTAGTAACTTATCTTACAGTAAGAGTTTTGAGAAAGCTGCTACAATGTTTGGTAAATCTTTAGGTAGAAATAATGAGACTTCAGAACAATTATTAAAACACGCATTAGAAGTTGCTAAAAAATCTGATGTAATTATTGCAGCATTAGGTGAATCTGCTGAAATGAGTGGTGAAAGCACAAGTAGGTCACATATTGATATACCTAAAGCTCAAAGAGATTTACTTAACGCATTGCTAAAAACTGGTAAACCTGTAGTATTGGTACTATTTAATGGTAGACCACTTGTTTTAACAGAAGAAAGTAAAACCGTACCTGCGATACTTGATGTATGGTTCCCTGGTAGTGAGGCTGGATTATCAATAGCAGATGTATTATTTGGTAAAGTTAATCCTTCAGGTAAGCTAACAGCTTCTTTCCCTAGAGATGTTGGACAAATTCCTATTTATTATAGTCATAAAAATACAGGCAGACCTTTAACAAATAAAGATAGTTGTAAATTTGAGAAATATCACTCTAATTATATGGATGTTTGTAACTCACCACTATATCCATTTGGTTATGGCCTAAGTTATACAACTTTTGATATTTCTAAACCAGTTCAGAATAAACAGATCATCAAAAAGGTTGATAAATTAATTATCAAAGTTAATATTACAAATACTGGCAAATATGATGGTGCCGATGTATTACAGCTATATATCCATCAAAAAGTACGTTCAATTACACCTCCAGTAAAAGAGTTAAAAGCTTTTAAAAAGATATTTTTGAAAAAAGGACAAACTAAAACAGTAACATTTGAGTTAGATGTTAATGATCTTAAGTTTTATAACAATGATTTAAAATATGTCTATGAACCCGGGGAGTTTGAATATTTCATTAGTGATAGCTCTGATGGTAAATTTACAAATACATTTACTGTTGAATAAATCTAATATAAACTTTTTTGATATTTATTTGTTTTCCTAAATATTTGATGATAGATACTATAAACAATAATCAGTTTTTAATGCAGAATATTCAAGAATTTACTATTTTAATACAAATTTCTTTAGTTGTTCTTACTATAGTTTCAATTATTGTTTCTGGATTATTTATATTATCGCAACAAAAATTAGTAAAAAATCTTGCCAAAGCGAATAATAACCAAAAAATTCATCCTGCATGGTTATGGACACAATTAATACCTATATGGTCATCGATAGCTTTTGTTGTAACAGCAGTTAAGTTAGATGAACAAATAAAATTATATACTTTAAAATATAGTGAGAAATTAAAATTTAAAGCTTCACTTGTTTATTGGTATATAGGTTTTGTAATATTGGGATTAATACCGGTAATTAATATTTTAGCAGGGTTAATTAATATATTTATATTTATAACTATTTGGTCAAATATAAGTAGTTCATCAAAACAGATACAAAAGCGTTTATAGTTTTTTACATATAGTTACATTTTATAAATATTTGAGAAGTAATTATTAGCTATTATCATTATTAAATAGTTAATAATCTAATATGAAAATATCAAATAAAAATAAATTCTTTGAGGACGATGATTTTAGATACTTTACTACAGTAAAAAACGACATAATATCTCAACTAAATAGTTATATTAATAGTAGTTCATTAAGAAATTTTTTTTCGAATCATCATCATAATGATAGAGCTAAAAATACTTTATATTATATTGACAATTGTCCAAGCATATCAAATATTGAAGAGATTCTTATTAATGAAAAAAAATTATTTGAAGGTAATCAACGAAATATTTGGCAAAACTATTATTATACTACAACTCAACAAAATGTATATTTAAGTTCAAAATATGCAGTAAATTTAAAAAATAAAAATAGAGAAAATTCAACATATTATAATACGATTTTACGTTGTATTTCTATTGTAGAAAATGTTGATAATCTATATAAATTAAGACAGCTTGGAGGACTTAACGTTGATTCTCAGTACAATGATAAAACAGTAAGGGAAACAGAAAATTTTTATAAGGGAATAATGAAATCAAGACATAGAATTAATAGTTTTGTATTACAGGATGAGATTAAAGATATTTTTTTAGAATATAATCAAATTTATATTTATGTGATTATTTTAAATGAAAATAATGAATATAAAATGAGAATTACTAAACGTAGTCCGCCAATTTTAGATTATGAAAATACACTTACGAGAAGAGAATTAAATTATCATTCTCTTATTGCATATAATGATGAATATAATTCAGATAATTTTATTAAAAATGGTATTAGTGATGAAATTAAAGTTTTGATGGCTGGTGAGTTAAAATGCATTAATGATTCTACAGTCATAGTCAATAATTCAAGTGGACATTTTAAACCAAGTCATCAAAGATTAGAACTACTTAAGGACTTTCTTAAAAAAAAGTTACCTGGTTATAAGGTTGAAATTGAGTTATTTTAGTATTATTGTTCGCATAATATATATTATGTTAAATTATTGATTGAATACTTAGATTAGTTTTGAAACTGATATATTTTGCCTATATTCATCATATCTATTATCTTGGTTAGATATACTCTCTTTTTAGCTTCTCAATTATTTCTATACTTGCTGGTAAGAAATTATAATTATCAAGTTCAGAAATATTTACAAGTTTTAATTGTTGATTTTCTTTTGGATATGGAACACCTTCATATTCATCTATGATAAAAAATTCTAAATAAACTTCGATGTTATTTTTATTTAAATGTTTTTTCTTTAGATAAGGTTTAATAGATTTAACTATAACACCAACTTCTTCATTAACTTCTCTTTTAATACAATCTTTAAAACTTTCATTATTTTCTACTTTACCACCAGGAAATTCCCAGTAATCACTATAAGTTTGAAATTTTTGTCTTTGACTTATGTAGACTTTGGTCTTATATTCATCTAAAATTATCGCCACTGCAGCGTTTATTCGTTCCATTTTATAAAAAATTAACATTGTTATTAAGAAATATAATATGTTCCAAAACCATAAAAGTGAAATTTTATTAGCAACACCTCTTATTAAAGATGATGCTATATTTACTAAATCAGTTATTTATTTATGCCAAAATGATCGTCATGGAGCAATGGGGTTAATTATAAATAAACCTTTGAGCGATAAGCTAGAAGATGTATTTGAAGAACTTGAAATACCACATACGAATACTTTTGAAGAGATATTAAGCCACCCTCTTTATATGGGTGGTCCGATAAGTCCTCACAAAATACTAATACTTCATACTACAAATGGTCGAAACTATAATTCAACTATAAAACTTGATGAAGGTTTGGCAATTACAGCTTCTATAGATATTTTAGAAGATCTTGCTAATAATATATTGCCAGAATATTTTTTACCTATTGTTGGTTATAGTTGTTGGACAGCAGATCAACTTTCAGATGAGATAAAAGCTAATGACTGGATTGTCACAGATAAATTAAGTAAGAAAATTTTATTTAACTACGAAAATAAGACAAAATGGCAGAATCATTTAGAGCATGCTGGGTATAGCTTACAAAACCTAGATTCTTTATTTAAAAATATAGGTAATGGTTAATGTTTCAATCTCTAATTGCTATAGACTTTGGTAAGGCTAGAATTGGCATAGCTAGTGGTCAAATGATTACAAAAACTGCTACACCTATTGGTACAGTTGAAGCCTATGATGGGGTATCCAATTGGATTGAGTTAGATAAAATTATTAAACGCTGGAATCCTTCAGATATTATAGTTGGTCTACCTTTAGATACACAAGATTTTGAGACTGATATTACAAAAGCTGCAAAAGATTTTGCTAAAGAAATAAAACAAAGATATCAAAGAAACGTACATCTCATAAATGAAGCTTATTCAACTCGTGAAGCAAGGTGGCGTTTAGAAGAAGTTAAAAGTAAAAAAGTAAGCCATATAAAAGTAGATGCTTTAGCTGCTTGTGTAATTCTCGAAACATGGATGGCAGAAAATTAAATAAGTTTTAAACATAGTAATAATCTAGATATTTGCTAAATTTTAACTTAAAATATCCTGCATAATTTTTCATATTTTTTATTATAAACAAGGTTCTATACTTCAATGAATGAATATAATTTTGATCAAATAGAGCAACAAGCTCAAAACTACTGGCGTGAAAATAACTCTTTTAAAGCTGTAGAAGATAAAAGTAAAGAAAAGTTCTATTGTCTATCGATGCTACCGTATCCAAGTGGGACATTACATATGGGGCATGTAAGAAATTATACAATTGGTGATGTAATAGCTAGATACCAAAAAATGCAAGGAAAAAACGTCTTACATCCTATGGGTTGGGATGCCTTTGGTTTACCTGCTGAAAATGCTGCTATTAAACACAAAAGATCGCCTGCTGAGTGGACAAAGAGTAATATCGCACATATGAGAAGTCAGCTTGATTCTTTAGGTTTTAGTTTTGACTGGTCAAGAGAAGTTGCAACATGTGATGAAGATTATTATAAATGGGAACAATGGTTTTTTATTCAGCTTTATAAAAAAGGTTTAGCATATCGTAAAAACTCAGTTGTAAACTGGGACCCTGTAGATCAGACAGTTTTAGCTAATGAGCAAGTTGTTGATGGTCGAGGTTGGAGATCTGGTGCATTAGTTGAGAAGAAAGAAATTCCTCAATGGTTTTTAAAGATTACAGATTATGCAGATGAGCTGTTACAAGATATATCTAAATTAGATAATTGGCCAGATGCTGTTAAAACTATGCAAACAAACTGGATTGGTAAATCTAAAGGTTTAACAGTTAAGTTTAAGATTCAAGACTCTAATCAAGATATAGAAGTTTTTACAACTCGCCCTGATACTTTGATGGGTGTAAGTTATCTTGGAATTGCACCTGAGCACCCTCTTGCTTTAGCAGAAGCTAAAACAAATTTTGAGTTAGCAAATTTTATTGAAGAATGTAAAAAGTCTTCAACAATGGAAGCTGATTTAGCTACACAAGAAAAGAAAGGGTTTAAAACGAACATAAAAGTAATGCATCCTATTTCTGGAGAGACAGTAGATGTTTGGGTAGCTAACTTTGTGCTTATGGGATATGGTTCTGGTGCTGTAATGTCTGTACCAGCGCATGATCAAAGAGATTGGGAGTTTGCTAAGAAATATAATATCTCTATAAGACAAGTTATTGATTCTGATGATAAAAAAATAGAAATTGACTTGGAAAAGGAAGCTTTTGTTGAAAAAGGAATATTAATAAACTCTGGTGAATTTGATGGCTTAAATTTTAAGAAAGCGTATCAAGCAATTAAAAAATATCTTTTTGATAATGATAAAGGATATGAGACAACAAATTTCCGGATTCATGATTGGGGAATTTCCCGTCAAAGATATTGGGGCTGCCCTATTCCTATGATTCATTGTGAGCATTGTGGCTTAGTTCCTGAAAAAGAAGAAAACTTACCTGTTAGATTACCAACGGATGTAAC
The DNA here is from genome assembly GCF_036281795.1 of Francisella sp. 19S2-4. Taxonomy (NCBI): domain Bacteria; kingdom Pseudomonadati; phylum Pseudomonadota; class Gammaproteobacteria; order Thiotrichales; family Francisellaceae; genus Francisella; species Francisella sp. 19S2-4. The sequence goes on along the minus strand of NZ_JAWUZH010000002.1, from coordinate 44,043 downwards.
TCTTACAGAAGCTGGTTCTCCATTAAAAGATATGCCTGAATTTTTAGAAGTTAAATGTCCTAGTTGTGGCTCTCAAGCAAAAAGAGAAACAGATACATTCGATACATTCTTTGAATCATCTTGGTATTACGCAAGATATACATGCCCTACTGCTAATCAGATGTTAACTGATGAAGCAAATTATTGGCTACCAGTAGATAAGTATATTGGAGGTATTGAACATGCTATTATGCATTTGTTATATGCTAGATTCTTCCATAAATTAATGCGTGATGAAGGTTTAATAACTTCAGATGAGCCTTTTATAAATCTACTTACTCAAGGTATGGTCCTAAAAGATGGCGCTAAAATGTCTAAATCTAAAGGTAATACTGTAGATCCTCAAGAGTTAATCGATATGTATGGGGCTGATACGGTAAGATTATTTAGTATGTTTGCAGCTCCTCCTGAGCAGTCATTAGAATGGTCTGAAACAGGTGTTGAAGGAGCTAATAAGTTTTTGCGTAAAGTATTTAACTATGCTCAGGCAAATAAAGATGTTTTATCAAAAAAAATAAACCTTGATATTAATAGTTTGACAAAAAATGATAAAATAGCTCGTTTTGAAATACATTCAAATTTAAAGCAAGCTATATTTGATTTTGATAAAAGCCAATTTAATACAGTCGTTTCTGCTTGTATGAAAATTTTAAATACTCTTAATAATTATGATGATCTTTGTGATAGTGTCAAGGCTGAAGGATATAGTATTTTACTAAGAATATTATCACCATTTACTCCTCATATATGTCATTATTTATGGCAAGAGCTTAATTTAGGTGATGACATTTTACATACAACTTTTCCTTCGGTAGATGAAAAAGCCTTAGTAAAAGATGAGTTTTTATTGGTTGTACAAATAAATGGTAAATTAAAAGTAAAACTAGAATTAGATGCTTCTTTAACTAAAGAAGAAGTTGAAAATAATGTTTTAGAAAATGAGCACGTTAAATCATTTATTGAAGATAAGCAAATTGTAAAAGTAATTTATGTACCTCAGAAGCTTATAAATATAGTAGTTAAATAGAGAGAATAAATAATGAAAAAATATATAATTTTGGTATTCATTTTTTTACTAGGCTCATGTGGTTTTCATCCTCGTGGAGTTGTAAGTCCTACAAGTACAGATGCTGGAAATTTTAGTAGTTTAGTTGGTACTAAGTTTTATGTTGAAGCGAATAATTACAATTCTCTTTCTAATGAAATTAAAAGAAATTTAAGAGCATATAAAGCCGTAATAGTTACTGATGATAAAGATGCTGATTATATAATAAATATACAATCAGCTGATAAAAGTTCATTGCTTACAAGTGTAGTTGGTGGAGCATCGAATAATACTTATCAACTTTTCTATAGGGTTACGTATAATGTTGTTAAACCTCATAAGGAAACTCCTGTTATACCAAATAACACTATTGATGCCCAACAATTCTGGCAATCTAACTCTGGTACTCAGTTAGCTCAGAACTATGAATCTGTTAGGATTTATAATTATCTTCAATCAAGTATAGTACCAAGAATTGTTGCTCAAATTGCAGCATTATTACCAAGTAAAGCTTCTAATACCTCGCTACAAAATAAAAAATCTTTAAATTAGTGTATATTTATATAACTAATGCTTAAATTATAAGGAAATTTTAATATGAATCAATTAAAAGACTTCTATGCTAGTGTGCTTAGTAGTTATAGTGACCTTGCTGGTATATTAAGCTTTCTAACGATATTTATAATAATATTAGCTTGTTCGTGGATAGTTAATAAAATTCTTAAACGATATATCGTAACAATTGTAAATAAATTTGTAATTAAAATCGGTGGTAAATTAGGAGAAACATTAATAAACTATAAAGTTTTCAATAAACTTTCTCATATTGGCCCAGGAATATTTATATATTTAGCAATAAATCTTGGAGTTAGCTCTGAACATGATTGGACAGTTAGTTTAGTAAATGCAATTCAGCTAATATCACAAATATATATAACATTAACTATAATCTTATTTTGTATCGCTTTTATAGATGCTATTTTTAACTACTTTCAAAAGCTTCCATATTTTAAACATCATTCATTAAAGAGTTACGCTCAAATAATAAAAATAATCTTATATTTTTTAGCTTTTGTATTAGTCGTTTCACAATTACTTAATAAATCTCCTATAGCCTTTTTAACAGGTTTGGGGGCTCTATCTGCTGTACTAATGTTAGTATTTAAAGATACTATATTAGGCTTTGTATCAAATATTCAAGTTGCTGCTCTTGATTTGGTACGAGTTGGTGATTGGATAACTATTCCATCTGCAGGTGTAGATGGTGATGTTATGGAAGTTTCTATTAATACTGTAAAGATACGTAATTTTGATAAAACTATATCAACAGTACCTACTTATACACTTATAAATAATAGTGTTCAGAATTGGCGTGGAATGGTTGAAACTGGAGGACGTAGAATCAAACGTTCTATCAATATTGATATCGATACTATTAAATTTTGTGATCCTGAAACTCTAGAAAGTTTAAAAAAAGAACCTTTATTAAAAGATTATATTATTAGTAAGCAAGGTGAAAAATTAACAAATATAACCTTATTTAGAGCTTATATTGAAAACTATTTACGTAATCATCCTAAGATACATACTGGTCTGACCTTCTTGATTAGAGAGTTACAATCAAGTGAAACTGGAGTTCCAGTTGAATTGTATATCTTTACAAATGATACAAATTGGGTTAACTACGAGAAAATTCAGGCTGACATTTTTGATTATGTATTTGCTAGTTTACATATGTTTGATTTAAAAGCTTTTCAGGCTATTACTGGTAGAATTTCTAAATAAAAGCTTAACTTTTCTGATAAAATTTCTAAATTAAAATCTAACTTTTAAAAGAAAAATTATATCTGATGAGCTTAAAATCTTTTACAACCTTTATACTATTGTTTATAGTAAATATATCATTATGTCTTGCTGCAAATGTACCTATTGAGATGTTTGATTTATCGAAATACTCGCAAAATGCTAATTATTATATTTCTAAATCGGGAAAAGGATATGAAAAGCCTTTATTACCTAAAGCTGAGCAAGATAAACTTCTAAAAAAAATGATATCTCATTCTGTTGGAAAGAATTCTCCATGGTCAGAATCTTTCTATAAAGAGTATTCACAACAAAATAGCCTTAAAGATTGGGTTAATGAACAAATTAACGATATAAATAATAGTAAGCTACCAGACGATGAGAAAATTTATAAAGAAAATTTTAGACTTTTTACAGATCATGAATATCAAGATGTTATAAAAAATATAAATTTTAATGATATAAATAACTTTAATAAGTATAACAGTAATAATAGAGCTATAGTTACAAGAACAACAATGTCATATTCTGTTCCTTATGACAAGCCACTCTTCTTGAATTTTACATTACCTGGACAAGGATACCCTTTTAGTAATATTAATGTTTCATCGTTAAATATTGGTGAATCTGTATATATTATTTCCACATCAAAAGATAAAAGATGGTATTTAATTCTTAGTTCTTCTTTTTATGCATGGGTAAAAGCTAATAGTATTTCAAAAATTTCTAGTGCTCAAATCCAAACTTGGAATACTGCTTTTATAAGAAAAAGTATTTCAATTAGACGTTTTGAGACTCCTATATTTAATTTAGATAATAGATTTAGACAGAATACTTATCCTGGAACAATATTACCAGTATTAGATGATGATAAGAATTACTATGAAGTATTAATCCCTACACAAACAAAAACCGCTAGCTTAGCTTTTGTAAAAGCTAAAATAATAAAACATGATGCTACGGAGATACCTATATTAGCGACTCCTGCGAATTTTGTAAAAATTATTAAAGAAACTCAAGGCTATCCATATGGTTGGGGAAATCAGTATTTTTATAATGATTGTTCATCTGAGTTAAGAGCTATATACCAAGCTTTTGGAATATGGTTGCCAAGAAATTCTAAAGATCAGTTTAAAGCATATAGTTCTATGAATCTTGATCAAGAAACTTTAGAGCAACGTAGACAAATACTATTAGAAAAAGCACGACCATTCTTGGATTTTATATATATAAAAGGCCATGTAATGTTATATATAGGTAAGACCTCAAATCCTTATGATCCAAAACAAATAGTTCCAGCGACGTATCAGCAAGTTTGGGGATTAAAGGATAAAGATAATACTAAAAGATCTGTAATAGGAGAATCTATATTTTTACCATTATTAGATAAATATCCAGAGGATCCTTCTTTGGAAAGTGAACTAAAAAAACAAATTTTTAGAATTGTTCAAATAGCATAATACTATATTAACACTTAGGTAGTGTTACACCAACTTGACCTTGATACTTACCACCTTTATCAGCATATGAAGTTTCACATTGTTCATCTGATTGAAAGAACAGCATCTGTGCAACACCTTCATTAGCATAGATCCTTGCAGGTAATGGTGTTGTATTTGAGAATTCTAATGTTACGTAACCTTCCCACTCAGGCTCTAAAGGAGTTACATTTACAATAATTCCACATCTAGCATAAGTTGATTTACCAAGACAAACTACCAAAACATCTCTGGGGATTTTAAATTTTTCAACAGTTCGTGCAAGAGCAAATGAGTTAGGAGGGATTATACAAACATCTCCTTTAAAATCAACGAAGTTTTTATCATCAAAATGTTTAGGATCAACTATAGAAGAGTTAATATTTGTAAAGATTTTAAACTCATCTGCGCAGCGAACATCATAACCATAACTTGATGTTCCATAAGAAACTATTTTTTCATTATTCGCAACTTTAACTTGTCCTGCTTCAAAAGGTTCTATCATCGAATGCTCTTGAGACATTTTTTTTATCCATTTATCTGATTTTATAGACATTTTTTCTCTCTTAATTTTCTAATTTAACACCAATAGAATCTAAACTACTTGCTTTAGGTAGCTTTTCAATCTCATTTAATACATTCTCTGCTACGGTCATATAGCTTGTATTAATATTATCATTTTTATTTAAGCTAACGTAAGGCTTTCCATAATCAGCATTCTCACGAATATCTTTATGTAATGGTAAATTACCAAGAAATTCAATATTGTTTTTACCACATAGTAAGTGAGCTCCATCTTCACCAAAGATATGGTCACTATTACCACATTTTGGACAAATATAGTAACTCATGTTCTCTATTATACCTAAGGTTTTAATATCTACTTTCTCAAACATTGCAATCGCACGTCTTGCATCTATTAAAGACAAATCTTGTGGAGTAGTTACAACTACAGCCCCTGTTACAGGCATATTTTTAGAAATTGTTAGTTGTATATCACCAGTACCTGGAGGTAAATCTATAAATAGATAATCTATTTGACCCCAATCAGTATCATTTAAAAGTTGCATTAAAGCTCTAGAAACTATAGGTCCTCGCCAAACTACAGCAGATTCAGAGTCGATTAGATTTCCAATAGAAATCATTTTTACACCATAGCGTTCAAGAGGTATGATTTTTTTCTTATCCGTAGTTTGTGGGTTATCTTTTAAATCAAAGAGTGTTGGTTGGCTTGGGCCATAAATATCAGCATCTAGAATCCCTACTTTGGCTCCCATTTTTGCAAAGCTTACAGCCAAATTAGCTGTAACAGTAGATTTACCTACACCACCTTTACCAGAAGCTACTAATATTATATTTTTTATATTAGGTAGGAGTTTTTGTCTTTTCTGAACTTTTCTTTTTAATGTTTTTTCAATAGTTATCATACTAATTTGCTAGCTTTTAATAATATATTAGTTATTATCTATATAAATTTGGATTTAATTATACTTAAATAAAGATGCTTAAAAAAGATGATTTTAAAACGATTTTACTTACAAGTATAGGTGGAATGTTAGAGTTTTATGATTTTGTAATATTTGGGATGTTTGCGATTGTATTAGGTAAGACTTTCTTTCCTCATGAAGGATCTCAAGCCCTGCAAGCATTATCGGCTTTTACAGTATTTGCTGTAGGATATTTTGCTAGACCTATAGGAGGTATACTTTTTGGTCATATAGGTGATAAATTTGGACGTAAAAAATCTTTTATATTAACTATATTGTTGATGGGTTTAGCCTCCTTTTTTATTGCACTGCTGCCATCTTATAGTAGTGCTGGAATTTTTGCTACATTACTATTTGTATTATTGAGAATTATTCAAGGAGCTGCTATTGGTGGTGAGATTCCAAGTGCTGTAGTTTTTGTAAGAGAAACCTTAATAAAGAATGGTGGTTTAGCCTGTGGTATTATTTTCTGCTTTATTAATTTTGGTATTTTCTTTGCTGAAATTACAAAAGTTATCACAACTTATTTTTTAAGTGATCAATATGCATGGCGTGTTGCCTTTATGTTAGGCGGTATTGCTGCTATTATTAGTTATTTTTTTAGAAAAGAAATACATGAAACAGCTACATTCTTGAATAAGAAAACTGAATACAAAATTCCTTTGGTAAAGTTATTCCAAACAGAAAAAATAGCTATGGTTAGAGCAATCGCTGCTATCTCAATTTTTGCAATGGTTGTTGGCTTCTTTTCATTATACTTACCGACATATTTTAGTTTAAATAAAATATCTAATAGTTCTAGTTTAATTTTACTAAATTTATTTGTTTTCTCTGTTATTTCTATTCCTGCTGGATATCTTGCAGATAGATTTGGAGCATTAAAAATACTTTTTGTTGGTGGTATTGGATTATTAGTTTTTGGTAGTATTTTTTACTATGCGATAGTTATAAATTCTAGTTATTTACTTGTTGTAATGCTAATAAATAATATTTTTATGGGATTAGTTGTTGGAGTTACTGCAAATTATGCAAGTACTCTTTTTACGCCAGGAGTTCGTGCTAGTGGTTTAGGCTTTACTTATAATATTAGTTTTGCAGTTTTTAATGGAGCTTTTTTAGCTTTAGCAAGTTTTGGAGTTGCTGAAGGAGTTATGCTTACACCTTTATATTTAATTTTGGCTGTAGTTATTATTTCTTTACTTGTTTTAATTTTTACTAAGGAGTCTTGCCAAGACATTTCTATATAGATTCCATCAATTGTGTTAGAATCTAATTACTAGTTCATATCTTTAAAATAAATATGAATGATTTTTTGTCTAGCCTTGTATATATATTAGAAGCAAATTTTATTTTATTTATTTGCCAGATTTTTACTATACTTGTAGTTCTAAAACTTATAGTAGATAAAAAATCAGCTTCAAATATTTTAGCTTGGATCTTAGCTATTTTATTTATTCCGTATATTGCTATTCCTTTCTTTTTTATATTTCAGCGTAAAGGAGCTCGTAGGTTTTGGCAAAAAAAGACTATGGATATATATTCTTCATCTTCAGCGAATAGTTATTTAAGGAATGATGTAAATGAAGAATTACCAAAAAATGTTGTTACTACTTTTTCAAATCTTAAACTGCCAACACTTACTATGTATAATTCTTTTGAGATATATACGGATGGTGTTAGATCTTTTAAGGCTTTTATTAAAGCTATTAATTCTGCAACAAAAAGCATATATATTCAAACTTATATACTTAAGAATGATGCAACCTCTAAATTAATATTAAATGCTTTAGAAAAGAAAGCTGCTGAAGGCGTTGAGATTAAAATTTTGATTGATTCTCTTGGATCACTCTATGTTTATTTCCATAATAAGAGAATATTTCGAAATTTACGTGCTTTAGGTGCAGAAATAGCTTTTTTTATGCCTATACTTACAAATCCTTTACGAAATTATATTAATTATAGAAATCATCGTAAGATTTTTATTTTTGATAACAATTTAGTAATGAGTGGAGGTATTAATATTGGAGATGAATATATGTCCCCTATGTATCATGATGGTATGTGGAGTGATTTATTATTCAGTCTTCAAGGTGAGTCTATATTGCATTTTTTGAATGTTTTTTGTTCAGATTGGTATTTTGCGACTAATCAAGAGCTTGACTTTAAATTAGAAAATAATATTCATGAAAAATGTTTTACTCAAATAGTTCCATCAGGGCCAGATAGACAAAAAAATGAACTTTATGCAGGACTTATTACAGCGATTAATTCAGCTCAAGAAAAGCTTTGGATTATAACACCTTATTTAATTCCCTCTATAGACTTGTTACAAGCAATCACTCTTGCTAAATATCGAGGTGTTGATGTAAAAGTAATTACTCCTAAAAACTCAGATCATAAAATAATAAATCGTGCTAGATCAAGTTATATTAGAGATTTATTATCACATAATATAGAAGTACATTTTACAGAGAAAATGATTCATGCTAAAGCTATACTTATAGATTCAAATATTGCGATACTCGGTTCGATAAATCTTGATAATAGAAGTTTATTTTTAAACTATGAGTTAGCCACTTTTGTATATACTCCTAATCAAGTAAAAAAACTTTATCTATGGGCTGAAAATATACTCAAAGATTCAAGTCAAAACTCAGGACATTTACCAACTAAAAAAAGTAGTTTAATAGTTGAAAGTATAATGAAAATACTCACACCTTTGATGTGATTAATTATAGTAGCTAATCTATCTAGAATATTTTTACTATGTTAGAATGCAAGAATAATAATTATTTTATGCTGCTTTTTTAAAAATGGAAAATTTCTTCTTAAGTCTACTATACATAATAGAGGCAAATATTGTTTTATTTATTTGTCAGGCTTTAACAATATTAGTTGTATTAAAACTAATTGTAGATAAAAAATCAGCATCAAATATTTTAGCCTGGCTTTTAGCGATACTTTTTATTCCTTATATAGCTATCCCCTTCTTTTTTATATTTCAAAGAAAAGATAAGCGTAGTTTTTGGCAAAAAGAAGCAATGGATATTAGTCAACCTGCATTACAAGAAGTATGCCTAGCAAAAGAGCATAATTGTACAAATTTGCCTATGGATATTATTAATGTCTTTTCTAGTATGGATCTACCAACTCTTACAGGAAAAAATTCTTTTGAAATATATACAGATGGTGTTAAATCTTTTCAAGCTTTTATAGAGGCTATTAACTTAGCTGAAAAAAATATTTATATACAAACATATGTTTTTAAAAATGACACAACATCTAAACTAGTAATAAATGCTTTAGAAACAAAAGCTGCAGAAGGTGTTGAAGTTAAGATGATGATTGACTCTCTTGGATCTTTATATGTGTATCGCCATAATAAAAAGATATTTAAAAATTTAAGAAAATTAGGTGGTGAAGTAGTTTTTTTTATGCCAGTTTTAACAAATCCATTACGTAATTATATTAATTATAGAAATCATCGGAAAATATATATTTTTGATAATAAAACAGTATTTAGTGGTGGAATGAATATTGGTGATGAATATATGTCTCCAATAGAGCATGAGGGAATGTGGGATGATTTATTGTTTAAAATTCAAGGGGAATCATTATTATATTTTCTAAAAGTTTTTTGTTCAGATTGGCATTTTGCGACTAGTCAAGAATTAGACTTTAAAGTTAATCAAGATACCTTACAAGAAGGTTCTGTTCAGGTAATACCTTCTGGCCCTGACTTACAAGAAGATCAGCTATATTCAGGATTAATTACGGCTATAAATTCAGCAAAAGAAAAACTATGGATTATAACACCCTATTTAATACCTTCAGCTGAGCTATATCATTCTATAGTCTTAGCTAAGAAAAGAGGTGTCGAAGTAAAGATTATAACACCAAAGCACTCTAACCATAAAATAGTAGATAGAGCTAGAGCAAGCTATATACGAGATTTCTTGAAATTTAATATAGATATTCATTTTACAAAAAATATGGTACATGCAAAGGCGGTTATAATTGATGATAATCTTGCAATGTTAGGTTCAGTAAACTTAGATAATAGAAGCTTATTTCTAAATTATGAAATAGCTACTTTTTTATATAGCCAACATCATGTTAAACAACTATATGATTGGGCAAATAAGATTTTAAAAGATTCTACTAAAGATACGAGCCATATGACGACTAAACGTACTAGCCTTTTGGTAGAGAGTTTTATGAAAATTTTAACTCCTCTTATGTAATCAATTAAATTGATTTTATTGTATAATAACTATTAAAAAAATAATTACAGTTATAGGAGATTTTAATGTCTGTAAAAAACAAAGTTACACTAATAACAGGAGCTGCATCTGGTCTTGGATTAGGCATGGCAACAGAATTTGCAAAACAAGGTGCTAAAGTTGTAATAGCTGATTTAGATTTAGAAAAATCTCAAGAAGTAGCTAAAGATTTATCATTAAAATATGATGTAGAGACTTTAGCAGTGCAAATGGATGTGACAGATGAAGGGCAAGTAAATGCAGGCGTAGATCAGACTGTAGAAAAATTTGGTCGTATTGATACTGTAATTAATAATGCAGGTATTCAGATAATTTCACCAATAGTTAGTTTTAATGTTTCATCATGGAAAAAGTTATTTGATATACATATGACTGGTACTTTACTAGTTACTCAAGCTGCAATGAGACATATGATTGATTTAAAAACTGGTGGTAGAATTATTGTAATTGGATCTGTTCATTCTGTTTTAGCATCAAAAAATAAAGCAGCATATGTAGCAGCAAAACATGCTCAAGTTGGTTTTGTTAGAGCTTTAGCAAAAGAAGGAGCTGAACATAATATTTCATCTAACTTAATAGGACCAGGTTTTGTGTTAACTCGACTTGTAGAAAAGCAAATTCCAGAGCAAGCTAAAGAGTTAAACATCTCTGAAGAAGAAGTAGTCAAAAATATTATGCTTGGCGGCACTGTTGATGGTGAATTTACAACTGTTCAAGATATTGCTGATACCGCAATATTTTTAGCAGGATTTAAAACAAATGCATTAACTGGTCAAAAGTTTTTAGTTAGTCATGGTTGGGGAATGTAAATAATAATAAATTCTATGTTATATTAGCTCTAATATAGATTCACTTTTATTCTAAATGTCTATTTCTATCAGAAGAAAACTTGGTCAGTTAATTATGATGGATTTTCGCTATTGGGGTGAAGATCTTGATAATAAACCTCTTGCTTTTACTAAAACAAATCAAATAATTAATAAGCTTTTTAAAGATTATAATTTAAGTGGCTTTATTCTCTTTAAAGAAAATATTGAAACTAATGAGCAAACGATTTCTCTTTTAAGAGGTATACAATCGAATGTAACCATCCCACTCTTTTTTGGTATAGATCAAGAAGGTGGTCGTGTAAATCGTATTAAGCAAGGAACAAGTGGTTGTGGCAATATGGCTCTTGCTGCTACAAAGAATCCAGAAAATGCTTATACTATGGCAAAGCTAATAGGTGATGAGTTATATAGTTTAGGAATAAATACGAATTTTGCACCTGTAGTTGATGTAAACTCAAATAAAAATAATCCTATTATTGGGGTTAGGTCATATTCAGATAATCCAGAAACTGTTATAGAATACGCAAAATCTGCTATAGATGGTTATCATGAAGCTAAGATTATCGACTGCGTTAAACATTTCCCAGGTCATGGTGATACGTCCTCAGATAGTCATTTAGGTAGCGTAAGTGTAAATAAGAGTTTAGCTGAATTAGAGAAAACGGAATTACTACCATTTCAAAAGTTAGTCAGTAAATATAATATGGTTATGTCAGCGCATATTAGTATGCCAGCTTTAGATGATAGCATTCATAAGTCAGTTTCAACAGGTCAAGATATTGGCATACCAGCAACTCTATCTCACAATATTATTACAAAATTCTTAAAAGAAAAAATAGGTTTTAAAGGATTAGTTGTATCAGATGCTATGGATATGAAAGCCATTGCTACACATTTTGGTTCTATAGAAGCTACAAAATTAGCAATATTAGCAGGAATTGACATAGTTCTAATGCCTGTACGAATTTGGTCAGAAAAAGATGCCTATAAACTTGAAGAGCTTTTTAGATCTCTCGAAAATGAATATATAGAAAATACAGCGTTTGCTTTAGCTGTTGATATGGCTTATAGCAAAGTTTTAGAGTTTAAACAGAAGCATAATTTATATAATTCACATATTTATAAACTCTCTCAAAATGAACAAGTTAAGGTTGCTAATCTAGTTGTTAACTCTAAAAAACATCAAAAAATTTCTTTAGATATTGCTAAACAAAGTACTACTGTAGTTAAGAACTCAGGAATAATTCCATATCAGTTAGAAGATAAACAAAGTATTTTAATTATAGATTCTGATAGGCAAAGATTGAGTGAATTTTGTGAAATATTAAAACAAATAATATCTAGTCAGAAATTAAATATAGATGTTATTGTGAAGCATATTAATGATGAGCTTGAAATTGATATACATAGTAGTGACTTAGTTTTACTAGTATCTGAAAGTTTAAAGAAGTATAGTCATCGGCATTCAACTTTAACATCAATAGCACCTGAAAAAACTATAAATATAGCTGCTTTAACTCCTTATGACATTGATTATATTAAGAATGTACAAAATTATATTTGTATTTATGGCGCAACTTCTATTGATCAAACCAACTATACAGTTACTTCTTTAAAAATAAATATACAAGCTGCTTTAGAGAATATTTTTTGTAATTAATTCTAGAAAGTTTTTGATCCAAAAAATTCAAAATGGATATTAGTGTTATTTACACCATTTTTTAATAAACTTTCTTGAATAGAAAGCATAAAATCTGTAGGCCCGCAAAAGAAATATTGTGCATTTGAAGCTTTATTTCTTAAGTGTTTATTTACTATATCTAAGTTAACTAACCCCAATTTAGCTTCTTCTTTTTCAACACTCTCGTAGAAGAAAATAGTTTCTAATCTAGAGTTTTCTTTTGTTAAATCTTTTAATTGGTTTGCAAATGGGTGCTCTAATTTACTTTTTTTACCACAAACAAAAATTATCTCTCTAGTATTTTTTGTTTTTAACTCTGATAAAAGCATACTCATAAGTGGTGTTATGCCAATACCTGCTGATATAAAAACTAAAGGAGCATTTGATTTTTGTTCAAGATCTAAGAAGAATTCTCCTGAAGGTGGTGCAACTTCAATACTATCTCCAACATTTATATTATTAAAAAAATGCTGAGATGCATTGCCTTTTTGTTCTTTTTTTACCGTTATTCTTAGATAATCTTCATTTGTAGCTGATGAAATACTGTAATTTCTCATCGTTGTAGTGTTTTCATAAGGGAATCTCACAGTTATATATTGACCAGGTTTGAAGTTAAAATTTTTAATAGAATCATTCTTTAGATAAAATGAGTATGTATTTATACTTTCTTTTTCTTTTTTGAATACATCAAACTCTATGAAGTCATTCCAACCATACTGTTCTAATTTTTCAGTGTAGATATTTTTTTCACGATTTATTAATATTTCTGCTAGCAAATTATAAGCTTCATTCCAAGCTATGACAACATCATCATTATCAGATAAGTTTAATAACTCTTTAATTGACTCTATTAGATTAGTACCAACAATTGGATAATGCTCGGCTTTAACTTGTAAAGAAGCATGTTTTTGAGCAATTAACTCAACTGCTTGACCAAGAGCATCTAAATTATCAATATTTTTAGCATAAGCTAGGATAGCTGCTGCTAGAGCTTCAGGTTGATTAGAGTTTTTTTGACGCGATAAGTTAAAGAATTTTTTTACCTCTGGATTATACTCAAACATTCTATTATAGAAATGTTTTGTTAATGCTACACCATTTTCTTCTAATACAGGGATTGTAGCTTTTATTGTATCTATGTTTTTTTGGCTTAGCATAATGGTTACTCTCAGATTAATCTTAAAATATAATATGCATTATAGATGCATATTATATTTGATGCAAATTTATTTTATACTTTCTTAAAATATTTATAAAAATTTGCTATATGAATTTGACGTCATTTACTGACTACTCATTAAGAATTTTGATAATTCTAGGGTCTAATCCATCTCAAAAATATAAGACAAAAGATTTAGTGAATATTTTAGATATTAAATTAAATCATGCTACAAAAATTATAAATAACTTATCAAATTTAGGTTATATAAATTCATATAAGGGCAGATTTGGTGGGATATCAATATCTCCAGATATTTATGATATTAAGCTATCTGATATTATTAAAAACCTAGAACCTATGAATATAGTAGAATGTTTTAATAAAGATAAACCTCTGAGCTGTCCTTTAATACCAAACTGTAAGCTTAAATCTATATTAAATGAAGCAACTAATGATTTTATGACAAAACTTAGTAATTATAAGTTTTCAGATATTTGTACAATTAGAAATGATATGAAAATATTACCTTAGTTAGTATTTTCATAAAAGAATGTTTTTGCTAGATCAATAGTCTTTTGAATATCTTCATCACTATGTGCTATAGAGATAAATCCAGCCTCATATGCAGAAGGGGCTAAATATACGCCATTTTCTAACATATAAGCAAAAAATTTATTAAACATACAAAGGTTTGTTTTACCTAGGTCTGAGAAGGTATTTACTTCAACCTTGTCATTACAGAAAAATAGTCCAAACATACCACCTAAATATTTAGCATGAAAACAAAAATCATATACTTTTGCAGCTTCATTTAAGCCATCTACTAATTTCTTAGCTTTTAATTCTAGCTCATCATAGAAACCGTCTCTTGAGATCTTTTCTAAGGTATGTAATCCTGCAACCATTGCCAGAGGATTTCCTGATAGAGTTCCTGCTTGATATACAGATCCTGCTGGTGAGATCATTTGCATAATATCTTTACGACCACCGAAAGCCCCTACTGGCATACCACCACCAATAACTTTGCCTAAAGTTGTAATATCTGGCTTAACATTATAGATACTTTGAGCTCCGCCTAATGCAACTCTAAAGCCAGTCATTACTTCATCAAATATAAGTAGAGCATTATTTTCATTACATAATTCTCTAAGTTTTGCTAAGAAATCATCTTTAGGAAATATCATATTCATATTTCCAGCTATAGGTTCAACTATAATACAAGCTATCTGATCTTTATATTTCTCAAAAAGTGCTTTAATAGAGTCAATATCGTTAAAACTTGCTACCAATGTATCCTTGACAACATCTTCTGGTACACCAGGAGAATTAGGTTGGCCTAAAGATAATGCACCAGATCCCGCAGCTACTAGAAACTCATCTGCATGACCATGATAGCAACCTTCAAATTTAATTATTTTATTTCTATTTGTATAAGCTCTAGCAAGTCTAATAGCACTCATAGTGGCTTCTGTACCAGAGTTCACAAAACGGACTTGTTCAATATTTGGCATAAGCTCAGTTATTTTTTTAGCTAAGTCTATTTCTTGCTTACATGGAGCACCATAGCTTAAACCATTTTTTAACTGGCATTGCATAGCTTCTAAGACATCATCATCGCCATGACCTAGAATCATTGGTCCCCAAGATCCTATATAATCTATATATTTATGCCAATCCACATCATAAAGATAAGCACCTTTTGCAGATTTTATAAATCTTGGAAAATCTTGTCCTACACTTTTAAAAGCTCTAACTGGAGAATTTACTCCGCCAGGAATATATTCTTGAGCTTGCTTAAATAAATTTTCAGATTCTTGTATTTTATTATCCATTTTGTCATCCCAATATAAAATTTATATCAAATAATTTCACTTTCTAAAATTTTTTTTGTATTAGCTTCTGCTAAAATTTTATTTAAAAGCCTTATTAAAACAAAAAATATTGCAGCTATTATAAATGCTACTAATGCCATTATTAAAAATATATGCATATACATTGGATTAGTCGCTTGATATGACAGTGTTGCAGTATTATCGGTTGATGCAATTGCATAATTTGAAATTGGCCCTGCTAAATTTATCCCAAAAGCAACGTTTAAAAATAAATATCCAGTAAATAAGCCTTGATGTTTAGGATTCATCATTTCACCTGCCATTGCATAGTTTACAGCATTTACATGAATTTCGCCCATAGCGACAATAATCAATAATAAAATTGGAAAAATGACGTTTGATTTACCACCATCAGCTAAAAGTATACCTAAAGGTATCATAAGAAAAGCTATAATATATACTGCTAAGCCCTTAACTACTAAAAATCCTGGTTGATATGGGTTGTTATTTCTTTGTCTTCTTTTCATTGATATAGCAAGAATAAAACCAAATATAATAACTCCCAAGCTCTCAAACATATTTACTGTAGCTGGAGCCATAGGTATACCAAATAATGATTTTGTAGTATTAAATTCAACAAAATTTTCTAAAGCAGTTGATTGTAATCCTTGAACACAGGCAAATACCATACTTGCTACTGACAAGATTAAATAAACATATATTTTTAGCTTATATTGGTGCGACTGTCTCGCTGCAAAAATTAACATAAAAATTAGAATTGCGATAAATGCTACATAAATAAGGTAAGATGCAAAAACTGGATGATGCATCAAAATATAAGCAAAGATTAAACATCCAAGGATTATTAAAGGAGCAACTAAAAACTTTTTGTTTAACAATGAGAATGTTTCTACAAAATATGTAGCTTTATCATTAACATATTTCCATGCAGATAAATGAAGAACAGTCGCGATTAGTAGACAAATAGCAGCAAAATAAAATGCTGCACTATATGATCCAATACCTTGAAGATATCCTGCTATGAAGAAGCTTGCAACAAAACCAATATTCATAAAGCTATAGTTTACCGAAAATGCTATTCGACGACGTTTATCATTTTGATCAAATAATTGTGTTAGCATCATATTTATACAACTAACATTTAATCCTGATCCTGTAATAAATGTAGCCATTCCCATTAAAACAATTGCTTTTGCATGTATAGCAATTAAACATAGGCCTATAAACTGTAAAAATAAACTTACAAAGAATAAGCCTCTAAAACTTAAGTATCTACCACCAACAGTTCCACCTAAGAAATGAAATAAGAAATTAATTGCAAAAAAACTAGAAGTAAGCGTATTAGCTTCTGTTTTACTTATACCGATATAATTAGTCAAATAGAAGTTTAATAGTCCCATCAATACGGCATAGCCAACTGTTGAAAAAATCTGAATTAGATTTATGTGAAGCACCCCTTTCGGAAGTTCTTTATAATTAATCATATATTTTTATACCTGTTAAATTTTAAATTAGAAAGATTCATTAGTGAGTATAAATTTTATTTATTCTACATCCTTATTTTCTTCTTTCATCTTTTCTATCTTTTCTATCTTTTCTATCTTTTCTATCTTTTCTATCTTTTCTATCTTTTCTTCAACTGCCTGCATTAATAAACTAGCTGCATTTATTTTTGTAGCTTTATAAATCTCTTGGATGCCTGTAGGACTTGTAATATTAACTTCAGTGAGTTTATCTCCTATCACATCAATACCTGCAAACATTACCCCCTGCTTTTTAAGCTTTTTAGCAACTTTCTTAGCAATTTTATAGTCGCTATCTTTTAGTTCTCTAACGTCTGCTGTAGCACCTACGGCTAAGTTTCCACGGTTATCTTTTTCACTAGGAACACGAGCTAATAAATACTTTATAGGTTCCCCATTAACTATTAGGATTCTTTTATCACCTTCTTTGATTGCCTTTTGATAATCTTGAACCATAATATATTTTGACTGATGTTCTGTAAGAACCTCAAGAATTACATTCTTATTTTTATCACCATCTTTAATCCTAAATATAGAGCTTCCACCCATGCCATCTAATGGCTTAACTATAATATCCTTATGTTCTTCATAGAATTTATTTATTTGCTTATAGCTTCTAGTAATTAAAGTATTTGGAGCAAATTTAGGGTAGTTTGATATAGCAACTTTTTCATTAAAATCTCTTAGAGCTTGAGGGTTATTAACTATTAAAACGCCATTTTTTTTAGCTAAATCAAGCATATATGTAACATATATATACTCCATATTAAAAGGAGGATCTTTACGCATAAATATGCAATCTAAATCTAATAGAGAAAAGTCATTATGTTGTGATAAAACTTCATACCATGTTTGCTTAGTTTTATGGATTTTTATTTTAAGAGAATTTCCTCTTGGATTACCATTAATAATATATAAATCATTAAGATAAAATGTATAAACTTCCCATCCTTTATCTTGGGCTGCTTGTAGCATCATAAAAGTACTATCTTTTGAAATATTAAAAGAGTTTAAATCATCTATTATAAATCCTACTTTCATACCTATCCTATTTTATATCCATTATATTTACTCAAATCTTTACCATTTAAAATATCAGCTATACTTAACATCTTTTTATTAGGAAACTGAAGCTGCTTAAATCTTATAACCTTATCATTAGTACAAACATCAAAACCTATTTTTGAAATATTTAGTATAGTCCCAGATATTTCATTGCATGACTGTTCTAATATTTCAAAATCACCTACTTTTATAGTTTTATTATCTAATATAAAAAATGCAGATGGCCAAGGTGTAAATGCCCGAATATGACAGCTAATCTGCCAAGAAGTTTTAGCGAAATCTATCAAACCTTCATGTTTAGTAATTTTGTGAGCATATGTAGGTTCACCTTTTTGGGGCTTATGCTTAATAGTTTCAATATCATCTAAAGTTTCTATTAGTGGCTGTATTGATAAACTAGCAAATTTATCATGAAGAGTTTCTGATGTATCAGTATCTTTGATATCTATTTCCAAAATATTCAAGATATCTCCAGTATCCAAGCCTTCATCCATTTGCATAATACAAATACCAGTCTTATCATCTCCTGCTTGAATAGCTCTTTGTATTGGAGCTGCTCCACGCCACTTTGGCAATAGCGAAACATGGATATTTAAGCAACCATATTTTGGGATATCTAAAAATGCTTTTGGCACTATTATTCCATATGCTATAACTATAATCACATCAGGATTTAACCTTTTTAGCTCTTCTAAAACTTCTGGATTTTTTCTAAAAGATAATGGTTGAAATACAGGAGTACTATGCTGTAAAGCAACTTCTTTAACTGGCGAAAACTGAACTTTTTTACCTCGCCCTTTTTCTCTATCTGGTTGTGTAAGTACAGCTTGAATATTATGTTGTGTTTTATATAGGTCTTTCAAAACTTGTGCAGAAATATCAGGAGTTCCTGCAAAAACTATATTTAATTTTCTCATTGTATTATTAGTCCCTAAAAGCATAAGCTCTTAATGAAACAGTACTTAGTTCACTAATTTGTCCTTCTGGATATAAACAAACATATTTAATCTCATTCGCACCATTATCAGCTGCTAGTTGTATTGCTTTATGTAAATTTTCATCACATAGTTTTTGGAAATCTTTTTGGTTACTTACATGTACTGATGTTCTAATCTGACCTATATTACCTTTAGTATCACTCTCATAACGTAAATTAAAAACCCTTATATTATTCGGGTCTGTTTTAGGTAACTCTGTAGAGTATACAGGTAAAAATATTCCTTTTACCTCATACTTACGATTGAAAGTAAAAAAATATATACAAATAACGAAAATTACCACTAAGATAACTGCGTAAATTAAGTTTTGCTGAAGTCGTCCCATCAGATGTATTTTTAGAAAAATTATTAATGCTGGCTTGATTTTAACACATATAGATAATATTGGCTAAACTATTAATAGTATTAGCGATATTTAATTTCCCAACAATTATGAATATTTTTATTGGATAAGAAATCTCTAGATAGGCACTTCTTATCAATATTCTCGCAGTTAAATTTATCAATAATTTCTTGAGACATTTTAAAACGTCTATAATTATTTGAGAAATATAATACTCCATCTTTCTTAAGCGAATCCATAGCTAAATTTATAAGTAATTCATGGTCTCTTTGAACATCTAAAATGTCATCCATACGTTTTGAATTAGAGAAAGTTGGTGGATCTAAAAATATAACATCGAATTTCTCAGTATTAGCTTTTAGCCAGCCAATACAATCAGCTTGGATAAAATTATGATTTCTAGGATTAATGTTATTAAGTATGAAATTATTCTTGCTCCACTCTAGATATGTATTAGACATATCTACACTAGTAGTTTTAGCGCCATTTAGAGCTGCATGAACACTAGCTGTGCAGGTATAACTAAAAAGATTAAGTAGAGTTTTATTTTTAGCCGATTTAGCAACTAGTTGCCTAATTTTGCGATGATCTAGAAAAATACCAGTATCTAAATAATCATCAAAGTTAACATAGAATTTAGCATCAAACTCGTTAATGATATGAAAGTTATTTTTATCATTTTCTTTTTGATATTGATCTTTGCCTTTTTGACGTTGACGTACACGGGTATGAATATTTTCATACTTGATATCAAGAGTTTTATGAATTTGGTATATAGCTTGATAAAATCTTTGTTTAGCAATATTTTGATCTATAGTTGCATCTGCACGATACTCTTGTAAAAATACGCGCTCTCCATATATATCAACAGCAACGGCAAAAGTTGGAATATCAGCATCATATAAACGATAGCATTCAATTTCTGCTTGCTTTAACCAGGGTTTTAAACTTTTAAGATTCTTTTTAAGCTTATTTGAAAAATCTATATGTTCATCAGATTTTTGTGCACTTGCTTCAGCTAGGCGAATATTTTTATCAAGTTGGCTTTCGTGCTTAAATTTTGCATGCTCATTTATATCAAACTGATATAGTGTCGTTTCGATTGCTCCGTTATAAAACTTATTACGCTTTGTAGTACGTAGTTGCATTTCTTTAATTGAGTCAGCAAAACTTGTAAGGATTGCTACATTCCAGCCGTAGAAATCTTGAGATAATCTATCACCAAAACCATTAAAAATATCTAAAAGCTCATCAAGTTGATCACCATATAATCTCTCACCATATGGAGGATTTGTAACGATTAACCCTTCGCCATCAAATTCATTCTCAAGATCTCGGATATCACGACGTTTTATATTTACAATATCATCGACATCTGCTTGATAGATATTTTTCTCTGCTTTATCTAAAACATTATTATCGATATCATAACCTTGTATGATTGCATTAGTTGATATTTGAGCTTTCTTAGCTTCATTTATAAGGTTTTTCCAAAGAGTTTCGTCATGAATTTTTGAGTCAAATATTTTGAATTTTTTATTCAATAGAACAGGAGCAATATTTTTTGCCATAAGTGCAGCTTCGATAAGGATAGTCCCTGAACCACACATAGGATCTATAAGTATAGGTTGATCTTTTTTTAGTTCATCTAACCACCCTGCTTTTATTAATATTGCAGCAGCTAGAGATTCCTTGAGAGGAGCTTGACCTTGAAATTGTCTATAACTACGCTTATGCAAACTATCTATATTTAAACATAAAAACACATTTACAAATTGTTTATGTAAATGAAGCTTAATTACATTATTAGGATTTTCCGTATCAATATTTGGACGTAGATTTGTTTCTTGGCGAAACTGATCTACGATAGCATCTTTTGTTTTTTGCGAGACAAACATTGTATTATTAAAATCATAATGTTTACCAGAAATTATAATTTTAAAAGTTTTATCAACATCAAAATAATTCATCCAATTTATAGAATATATAAAGTTATATAAACTCTGCTGATTAGTTACTTTTTCAGTAGCTATTTTTAGCATTACTTGACTAGCTAGATGTGAATATATACAAACTTTGTAAGCTTGTTCTAGTGTTCCATCAAATTCAACACCAGCTAGTTTTTCATATGATGTGATATTTAATCTAAGTAATTCGTCTTTTAACAGTAGTTCGATGCCCTTTGCGCAACTAACAAAAAATGTATGTTTTTGCATAGAAAATATGATTTATAGAAATATTTGTTAAATGATATATTAATTGATACAAATAACAATCAGTATTAGTAAAGTTATTTTTTTTGTTTAGTACGGAAAATAATATCCCAAATAGGAAAAGCTACAGAGAAATTTATACTTGGATTCTGATGGTGTGTTGCATGATATCTCTTATACCAATGTAATATAGATCCTTTTTTAGACCTTACATGATGTGTAGTATGATGAACTATAAAATAAAGAAGTAAATCTAATAAGAACGCACTAAAAATAACACTAGCATAAGCTATATTAGTTATTAGACATAAAGGAACAAAAACAGACACTGTATAAACTGGTAATGATACATAGGTAGGACTACCTATAAGCTCAATAGGTTTATCATGGTGTAGTTGATGAAGCTCTTTGAATACAGGACAATGGTGAAAAAGGACTCTATGAATAAAATACTC
This sequence comes from Francisella sp. 19S2-4, assembly GCF_036281795.1. Classification (NCBI taxonomy): domain Bacteria; kingdom Pseudomonadati; phylum Pseudomonadota; class Gammaproteobacteria; order Thiotrichales; family Francisellaceae; genus Francisella; species Francisella sp. 19S2-4. The sequence goes on along the minus strand of NZ_JAWUZH010000002.1, from coordinate 21,785 downwards.
AATAAATGATCCAAGAATAATACCAATTAAAAATAGTATGGCTACTTTCTCTAAATTATAATCAAGTAGTTTTAAACCATAAACAAAAAAAATAATAGCAGCTATAGGATAAATATAAAAATCACTCCAATAACCTGTGCTAAGAATTTTTTTAAATTTAGCAACATTCATATAACAAAAACTTATAGGTACTTAATAACTTTGCTATATTCTAAATCATTTAGAAAAATATAGAAATTAAATTTAGATAAATTTAGATACTTTTATTATAAATAGTATTGATTTTGAGAGATATATTATTATAATGTCGTTCTAAATACTCGCATAGCTCAGTTGGTTAGAGTACTACCTTGACATGGTAGGGGTCACTGGTTCGAATCCAGTTGCGAGTACCACTTTTATTTCCATTCACTTCCAATAATATTCGCAAAACATTGTAAAACAAAGGCTTTCAGAGAAAATATTTTCTAGTCTCGTCCAGCCCTATATAGTGCGATTCTGGATAAATGGTATCCAAATGGTATTCTAGATTGTAATAAAACAACCTATGGAGCCGTAAGAGTAAAATGCTAACTACAACGAAAATAGATAAAATAAAAACTAAAAAAACAGAACAAAGAATTATTGATGCTCTTGGGCTGTATTTAAGAGTCGATAAATATGGTAATAAGACATGGCAATATAGATATGTCTTCAATGAGAAAAGGAAATGGTTAGGTATAGGTCCATATCCTGCTATTAGTATAGATGATGCAAGAAAAATACGAATGGAACTGAAAGAGCTTTTAGATACTGGTGAGGATATTTCATATCGATCTAAAGCCAAAACTGTCATTTATGTAAAAGATTTAGTTTTAGAATATATAGAATTTCAGAGAAGAAACTCAAGCTCTGAAGATTTTATTAAAAAAATAACTAATATTTCAAAAAATCATGTTATTCCAGTAATCGGTAATAGAAATATTAAAACTATAAAACGACAAGATTGCTTAGATGTTTTACAGCCATTAGCTGATAAAGGGGCTACACGTAACAAAGTGCTTTCTATACTTAAAGGTGTTTGTATATTAGCAATTCATCATCAAATCATTGAGCATAATCCAACTATTGATATAAGTATATCTTTACCTAAGTATAGGGCTGAAGCTATGCCTCATATAAGTCCTCTACATGATAAAGAGTTATTACGAGAGTTGTTTCTAAACATAAGTAATTATACGAGAGGTAATGTGGTTAGTAGGCTTGCTCTGAAACTATTACCGTATCTAGTTTTAAGACCGGCTGAATTAGTATCACTTGAATGGAAATTTTATGATTCTGAAAATGCCAGAATCACAATACCTGCTCAGCTAATGAAAATGCGTAAAAATCATATAGTTTGTCTGTCATCTCAGGCTAAGGAAATAATAGAAGAGCTCAAAGAATTAAATCTTGGATCTAAATATATATTTCCTAGTTTTTATAGAAATAATAATCATATAAATTATGAATCTTTATCTAAAGCCATTAGAACTATGGGATATAATGGTATAGAAAAGCCAAAACAGACACTCCATGGCTTTAGGCATATCTACAGTACTATTGTTCATGAGCTACAAGATAAATATAGCTTTAGTAGTTTAGCAATAGAACTTGTACTTGCTCACACAGACACTAACAAATCTAGAGCTAGCTACAATTTCTCCGAAAAATTAGGAGAAAGAACTAAAATAATGCAAATATATGCTGACTGGATAGATAATCTGAAAAGTTCTGGAGAATAGCTATTTAACCGTGACACCGTGACATATTTTCTACTTTGATTTTTTAGATTTTGTTAATTCTAACTCTGAAGCATGTGATAGCCATTTTATATACAATTCATTAAATCTTAAAATAAGATTTCTATAATATTTTTCCTTCTTCCAACTTATCGATAAAGATATATTTTTTCGAAGATCATTAGTAAATATTAGGTTACTAATTTTACTCAATAAGAATAAATCTAACATGAATAAGTGGTTTTTATTAATCCAAAAATTAGATACATTTTTAGCTATAATGTTATGATCACATTCTAAGTTTTTATTATCAAAGAACTCATCAAAAAAGCACTCAAACTTTTTATATATTTCCATTGATAATTTTTTATATTGTCCATTAGTCATTTCAGAAGAAGCTCCAAATAATGCTTTTAGAGTCGCCTGCGTTGTACTAATGTTTGAGGTACAGATTCTATCTTCAATTTTATTAGTCTGATTTATATCCCCAAGTAAATTCGATATGTGGCATATTTCATTTTCATAGTAATTAAACTTTGCATTAATAGGGTCATTATAAATACTATCAAAAAAGGTAAAAAGATTTTCTAGAGAACTTCTAGTCATTAAATAGACTAATGGCAACTCGCCTGATGAAAGCTCACTACTTTGTTTCTTTCGTAACGAATCTGAAATAGTAATCCTAGTATTTTCAATGCAACAGAAAGCATGCCATCTATTAAGCAATATATCTCTAATTTGACTCAGAGATAACTCTAAATTTTTGTATTTTGTATATGAAGGTAGTTTAAGCTTTCTTTTTTTACCATCTTCTAAGAATTTTTGTATAGAGAAACCAAAAAATTTCCAAACTATACTGTAATCATATTCTTTTGAAAAACTATTTTGTACAGCTATACAAGAAAGCCTTTGAAAGTAAGTTTTGCTTACTCTAGAAATCGTTAAATAATTGGTATCATTACCTGATAGAAAATTACTATAGCATGTTTTTTCTAGATTGTACTTAGTAAAATTTATTTGCTCATATTTGTAATCTGAAATAGGAAACCTATCATAATCTTTTGCATACCAATTGAGAAAACCATAAATATTTACAAACTCTCTCTCAAATTGTTTAAAAAATATTCCCTCAACAATATCGTCTAAATGTGTCAAAGAGTCTCTTAATTTATTATCTTCGACTTCTTTTTGGATATATAACACTGACGACATAAAAGTATGAGAATAAAGATAATTTGTAATATTAGATTTAATACTTTCATCTAATTCGATGTTCATTTCACTAATTCTATACCTTAAAGCAAAGTAATATTGAGCGTACTTGTTAAAATCAAAACCCATTTTATCACTGATATAAAAGGCTATTACCATCTCTACTTTTAATACCTCTAATAAACTTTGTTTATCAATCCTAGTCTCAAACTTTACATGCACCTTTGGCAACTGCTTCTATAAACCTACAAATAACTTTTTTAGTATGAGAAATATCACTATCACTTATAAAACCTCTCAACCAAATCTTGCACCTTACCAAAAACTCTCTCAACAACAGTTTTTCTTTCTTTAAGTGTTGGTTTAGTTTCTAATACATCTACTATCTCCTGATTACGAGGTTTACGCTCTTCATACAAATAGTTATCTATAAGGTTAGTAAGAGCATCTGCTTTTAGCTTTTCATCTTCAACAAGTTGAGATACTTCTTTTTGTCTTTCCTGCTCCATAAACTCATCATAAGCATCTTCGATAGCATCTGGGCTAAGACCTTGCATAGCTGTTTCCATAAACTTACGAATAAGCTCTTTTTTGCTTCTTAGCTGAGGAGTATTAGCGATATCTTTGAGAATCTTATCTTGCTTGTCTTTCTGCTCTTGTTTAGTGGCACTCTCTTGAGATTCTGCTAATAGTTGTAAGATATAGCTAATAGTTATCTCATCTCTTTGAATAAGTTCTAAATCAAAAGAAATCTCTTTAAGAATAGATACCTTACTAGCCTCATCTTTTGTACTTCTAACATCATCATACAAGTCATAATACTTAGATTTAAAATCTTCATATAGTTGAGCAGGTATTTTAATATCTTGCCAATCAAAGTCAGTAAAGCCAGTTAGAATATTCATAGTTCTAATAATATTTCTAAATGCTTTGATAAACTCCAGCTTCTCTTGATCTGTAACTAGTGTATTAATATCATCAGGTTTCTGTGCTATGTGATTAAGCTCTTCATATTGCTTATTAATATCTTTAATATACTCTTCATAAGGTTTCATTAAGATAACATCTTCAGCCTCTTTATTCGAAAATAAAGCTATAGCCTCATCGGTATTATGTTTAAGATTTCTAAAGCAGACTACATTACCATGTGATTTAGTCTCATCTAATATACGATTAGTTCTACTAAATGCTTGTATCAGACCATGATATTTTAGGTTCTTATCAACATAAATAGTATTAATAGTTTTACTGTCAAAGCCTGTCAAAAACATATTAACTACTAAGAGAATATCTATTTCTCTTTTCTTTGTTTTTTTGGATACATCATTGTAATAAGCTTGGAAAGATTTGCTATCTTTGGTGCTATGTTTAGTATTGAACATTTTATTAAAATCTTCGATATATTCATCAAGCTTTTCTCGAGTATGGGCATTAATATTTTTTGGATCTATATCAATATCTTCTTTATTAATGCCATTAGCATCCTTATCATCCTCATTTGCACAAAAGCTAAATATAGTAGCTACCTTTAAGTCATGTTTCTTTGCTTTGAATTGCTCATAGTATTTGATTAAAACATCAGTGCTCTTTTTACTACCACCAACACAGAATATCGCATTGAATTTCTTTGAATGAGTTTTACGACTATGATTAGCAATAATATAATCTACTACCTTAGATATTCTCTCATCACTTTCATAAACTTCTTGAGTATCAATATTTTCTACTTGCTCATCGCTATCAGTATCTTTTTCTTTAAAGGTTTGGATGTATTCAATAGCGAACTTGAGAACATTACCATCTGATATAGCATCGGTAATTACATACTTATGTAACCTCTCATCAAAAAGCTCTACAGTTGTGCGTTTACCGTACTGATTTACAGTAGCATTTTTCTCAAGAATTGGCGTACCTGTAAAGCCGATAAGCTGACAATTAGTAAAGAATTTAGTAATGCTCGTATGTGTTTTACCAAATTGGCTTCTATGACATTCATCAAAGATAAATACGATTTTTTTATCCTTGATAGTTTCCATATTGCTTAAATATCTTGGCTTGTTGATAGCTGTATTAAGTTTTTGGATCGTTGTGACAATTAGGTCAGTTGTTTTATGAGTACCTTTTTTATCCTTGTATTTACCTAAAAACTGATCTACGAGTATTTTAGTATTATCTGTACTATCTACCGAGCCTTCTGCAAACTTATTAAACTCTTGTGTAGTTTGAGAGTCCAAATCGTTTCTATCAACCACAAATACAACTTTATCAACTTCTTCTAAGCCAACTAATATTTGAGCTGCTTTGAATGATGTTAGTGTTTTACCTGAACCCGTTGTATGCCAGATATAACCATTTTTATTAGAGTTCTTAACTCTATCTATAATCTTCTCAACTGCATAATACTGATATGGTCGTAAAACCATCATACATTTTTCAACTTCTGATATAACTATGTATTTACAAATCATTTTAGAGATATGACATTTCTCTAAGAAATACTTAGTAAACTGAGCTAGGTTAGTCATTAGCTTGTTATTTTCATCAGCCCAGTAGAATGTCTGTTTAAAGCTTTGCTTTTTGTTATTAGCGTAGTATTTTGTATTTACACCATTACTAATTACAAATATCTGAACATAATTAAACAAAGCACTATTAAAACCAAATGAATGTCTTTGGTAACGATTTACTTGATTAAATGCCTCTTTGATTTCTAAGCCTCTTTTTTTGAGCTCTATTTGAACTAAAGGAAAACCATTAATTAATAAAGTAACATCGTATCTATTTTTGTATTTACCTTCTTGGCTAATTTGATGAGTAACTTGAAAGAAGTTTTGACACCAATTTACAACATCTAAAAACTCAATATATTTGACTGTGCCATCATCCCTAATTAGAGAATATTTTTCGCGGAGCTTTTGAGCTTTCTCAATAATAGACCCTTTTCTAAGTTCGTTTAGAATCTTAGGAAACTCTGAATCACTAAATACAACCTCATTATGTTTTTCTAATTGTGATTTAAGGTTGGCTATTAATTGCTCTTCATTAGTAATATGGACTTTTTCATAACCCATATCAACAAGCTGTTTGATTAGTTTATTTTCTAATTGTAGTTCTGATTCTGTGCACATGTTTTAATTAGACTCTTCTTTAATACCATCTTTAATATAAGAAAGTTTATATTGTCTGTCTTGCCCCAAATTATAATAATCAAAGTAGTATTCACCTACTCCTGATATTTTTAATATAATTCTATTAACAAGGGTTCTTAATATCTTAATACCTCGTATATAATCTATATTATTTTCTACTTTTTTGCCATGAGCTGGAATATTCCTTTGATCCCATGTGTTGAGTTCCAAGTTAGAAAGCTCCATTTCTAACTCATTGAAGAATTTTTTTAGCTGTAATTTCTGTGGTAATACATTTGCATTTTCAATTTTTCCTATTAACAATTTTTTTTGATCTTCAGATATTTTTAATTCTTCTATTATATTTAAAACCTGACTTCTGAACGTTTTCCAGTTTGATTTGGATTCAAATATCTTAACACTACTATGCTTATCTAAATACTTCTTTTGTAATGATTCTATACATGCTCCAAACTGCACTGACGCACTATAAAAATGTGAACAAGAAGCATGCCAATATAACCAAAATAAATGAGAATAATCATACTCATCGTAAGAGTTATATAATGAGATAAAATGTTGTTGAAATATTTTAGAATCAATTAAATTTACTGAGCTATTACTTAACAATGTTGGAGGTAAAGTAGGTAGGTTAAAAGCTCCTTTATAGTCATAACCTTGATTAAGTTTAAAATTAACTAGCTCTTGACTAGTTGAATAAGTGACATAGCCTAAACTTAATATAGGTTTCCCAATAATAAATGAAATACAATTAACTATTTTCCTTCTTTCTTCATTTGAAAGAACTCTATCATATAATATATATTCATACTTATGTTTATTATGTGTGTATGAACATATATGCATAGAAATGTCGTTTATACATATTTTTAAGCAATTTCTATAACTTGATTTATTTTTTGTATTATTTTCAAACTCAATCTTATTAATTTTTAATATACTTTTGTTTGATCCTTCTAATTCCACAAAATCTGGAAAAATAAAATAATCACTTACATTAGAAACAAATTCTATTAAATATTTCTCATCTAACTCTTTTTCATCAACTATAGATTCAATACTTGTTATATATGACTTCTCCAACCTTCTATCATTATTGTCATTTATAGAATAAGAATTTATTCCATTTAGAGACACTTTCCTAGCCGAACATCTATCTTTTAGCACAATCTCACTATCATTCATATATACTTTGCCTAGAGGAATATCTTTAGCTTTTGTCGCTGAACTTATTTTAGATTCAGTTTCTAGTATAAGTCTTAAATTAGAGTCTCTTATAAGACTAAACTTTTGAATTGGTGAGTATAGACAATTATTACTTATGACCTCTAAACCTTTGAAGTTATTAAAAAAACCTATAATTTCAGACTCTAAAAAGTACAATTTTATCTCCTACACAAACATCTGCTGAAGCAGTCCTTTTTTAAATTCTTTGGTATCCTCTAGTTGCTTAGTTGCTAGCTCAATTTTGCTATCAACAGCAGATAAAAAGTTAGCTATTTTGGTTTGTTCTTCTGAGCATGGAATACTTATATGAATATCATTAAAAAATTCGACAACACTAATATTTAGCAATCCATGATTCCTAGCTCCTTCTTGAGCTATTTTATGAATTTCCTTATTTAGACCTCCATTATCAAAATAATGCTCCAAAAAAGAAACATTATTATTCTTAGTTCTAAAACAAATATATAATGTTGAAACGACTCCTCTGTTATACTTTTTTAATCGTTTAATCGCTCCTAATGGATAGCCATTTGAATAACTTTTATTATATGCAAAATCATCTTTATACAATAAATAATAACCTGATAAATCTTTTGCTGAAACTGATTTATTAAAATAAGTTTCTTGATTAATAAGACCTTGTTGAGCAGATATTGTCAAAACATTTAGATTGTTTTCCTTATTTTTTGAAGTAATTCTTTCAAATATTTCATTAAATACTTTTTCTTCCCACGCAGGAAACTCACTACCATCATCAGCTTTAAATCTAATCTCTTGACTAAAGATTTTCTGCATAATGCCTTTTTTATAGTCTTTGAGTAGTTTTTCTTTTTGAGTTAGTAGCTCTATCTTTTTATCTACAGATGTTAAAAATGAGGCTATTTTTTGTTGTTCGGGTTTGGTAGGTAAGAGCAATGGTAATCTTTTATACTCCTCAGCATTAATACCAGGTTGCCCAGAACGAATAGACATAACTTGTACCCATTTATTATAATGTTCTTTAAAAGTGTTAGCATAAACAAAATATGGGTCTGCTTTGTTAATATGAAACTTTATCAAGAAACCAGCATATATAAGATTTCCATCTCTCTCATTGTAAAGGTAACTTTTTCCTGTACTTGCTCCAGTTCTAGCAAATACTATATCTCCCTTAATTAGTTTATACTTTTCTTCTATTAATCCATCAGGTGAAGTTAATGGGTTAGGAACAAATGTTCTTGAAGACTCATCAATATCTGTTATTCTTAAGTACTTATTTACACCATCATAAGTAGTAGCTGCACAACCAACGCCGTATAAAACGTTATTAGACACATCTCCGAGTGTCTTATTTTCCCACTCACCACTAAACTCTTTAAATCTTAGCTTTGGTATATCGCTCATTTTTATCTCCTAAAATGGTGTAGCTATACCAAGCTCATCACAATATTGTTTAATGGTTTGATCATTGTTTGCTATTTCAGTATCAATATCTTTTAGCTGAGTACAAATACTATCTATATCAATAGGCTCTTCCTCTTCAAAAGTATCTACATATCTAGGAATATTTAAGTTATAGTCATTCTCTTTTACTTCTGACATCGGTGCAAGATATGAGTATTTATCTATAGTCTTTCTATTTGCATACGTATCTATGATTTTCTCTACATGCTTATCTGTTAGATAGTTTTGGTTTTTAGCTTTTTCAAAATCATTTGAAGCATCTATAAAAAGTATATGCTCACTATCTTCACGACACTTTTTAAATACTAAAACACATGTAGGAATTGAAGTCCCATAAAATATATTAGCTGGTAGACCTATTACAGCATCTAAGTAATTTCTATTTTCAATAAGATACTTTCTAATATGTCCCTCTGCTGAACCTCTAAATAAAACCCCATGCGGTAAAACTATAGCCATAGTACCATTCTCATCTAATTGATGAATCATGTGCTGGACAAAAGCAAAATCAGCTTTAGAGCTAGGTGCTAACTTGCCATATTGGCTAAATCTATCATCATCTAAAAATAACTTATTAGCTGACCATTTAGCACTAAATGGCGGATTAGCTACTATAGCTTCAAATCTTTTATCTAAATGTTGCGGATGCTCTAGCGTATCATCTTGTTTGATATCAAACTTAGCATAATGAACATCGTGCATTATCATATTCATACGAGCTAGGTTATATGTAGTTCTATTTAACTCTTGCCCATAGAAGTTTGTAACATCTTCTACCTCTGTAGCTACCCTTAATAGTAAAGAACCTGAACCACAAGTAGGATCATAAACTGACTTTAGACGAGCTTTACCAACAGTCACTAGTTTAGCTAATATCTTAGACACTTGTTGAGGTGTATAGAACTCTCCTGCTTTCTTACCAGCACCAGCGGCAAACTGTCCGATTAGATATTCATAAGCATCGCCTAAAATATCTCTATTTCTATCTGCTACATTAAAATCAATACTATCTAAATGACTTAGTACTTGAGCTACTACCTGATTACGAGCATTAGTTGATTTACCTAACTTCGTAGATGTTAAATCTAGATCTTCAAAAAGATGTACAAAGTCATCTTCGCTAGCTGAGCCCATAGTAGTTTGCTCGATATTAGTAAGAATCTTTTCTAAGTCTTCCAATATGAAGTTGTCTTCTTTTTGAGCACCTTTTTTAGCGACATTATGAAATAACTCATTCGGCTTCAGAAAGTAACCTAACTCATTGATACTTTCTTCTTTTACAGCTTCTAGCGTTTCTTCATCTGTAACTTCACAATAAACTAGTCCGTCCTCTAGAGCATTTGCAAATGCTTCCATTTTTTCTGATAGGTATTTATAAAAGATAAACCCAAGAATATAATCCCTAAATTCATCTGCATCCATTTTACCTCTAAGTGTATTAGCAATATTCCAAAGCTGTTGCTCTAGTAATTTCTTCTGTTCTTCGCTCATGATTTATTATAAGAATGTATGTCTACTTATATTGTAGCTTATTTTGATAAAAGATTTGAATGATTGAATAAATGTTTTGAGACCTTAGAAGAAAACGGCTACTTGATTATCAACTGCAAAGGTTGTGATATTACCTGATAACTCAATATCACGAGCTAGAGATTCAAAGTCGATATAGTATCTTAGATATTCTGGAACTGATGAAATATCAGTAGTTTTTTCTGCATAGTCTTCAACTGAGTCATATAAACCTATGAAACGATCGTTTATCATTTCGATAGCTTCATCAATGCTATTTGTATACTTATAAGCTTCTATAAAAAGCTCACCATGTTCTACAATGTTTTGAGCTACTTGAGAAATAGTTTCTAAGCTTTCATACTCTGACAAACTTAGATTACCAAAATCTTCATAGTCATGTATTGCCCATTCTTCAGCATCTGGCATAGGCGAATCTGCTAAAATCTCTTGAATTTCTTCTTCTAAAACGGAAACATCTTGGTTTGCGTTAACCCATTTACCATATAGAATACCATTGTTATAGCTTGCTAAACATGCGATATAAATTTGAGGCTCGTAGTTTATTGTCATTTTTTGCTCCTTTTGCTTTCACTGTTTACAACAACTTGAAGGACAACCAATTACAAAACATAGAAAATCACGGTGGAACTCACAGGCAAAACCTTGATTTTATATGGTATTGGCAAACTGGTTTGGTGTATTACAGTTACAAAAGGTATTAATTAAAAATCACAAACGAAGAGCTTATTTTACTCATCGCATTAGCAAGGCTAGGCAATGGTTATCTAGGTATTTATGGATTAGCAAAGCTAGATGTTTTTAGAAGTTAGAAAGACTGATTTTAGTAGTGATTATGTTAGTGCTATTGGGCTGGTATGAGTAGATTTTTTGGTTTTGTAAGAGTACTAGATATAGAAAGTAATATTGTTGGCATAATATTAATCGTTTAATATAATTAAGTTATGAGCAACTTTAGAGTCAAAAATAGTGAAAATTGAAAGTATATGGATTAAAAACTGGCGATCTGTAAAAGAAGAAAAGCTTAAAGCACAAGACCTAATGATTATCATTGGTCAGAATAACCATGGAAAATCTAATCTTTTATCTTCTGTATTATTCTTTTTTGGTGAGATAAAACAACAAGATCTGGATTTCTATTCTGGCTCTGCTGAACTATTTGTAGAAATTCAGTTTGGTGATCTTGATGAATCAGATAAAACCACTTTCAAAAAGTATTTAACCTCTGAAGGAAAAATAATCGTAAGAAAAACGGCATTTTTGGGTGGCAGTTTTGAATATAAAGGATACATAGAAAATCCATTAGATGACTGGCTTCAAGAAGCCAATGCCTCTGCTTACACAAAAAGGGAACTTGCTTCTAGTTTACCATTGCACCCTTATATTCCTGATTCTGGGCGAATTAATAAGCAAGACATAGTCGATGCCCAAAATAAATACATACAAAATAACAGGGAGAATATTCAATTTACCTTTGAACTTGAGACAACAAACTTTCTTGGGTTGAAAAGTGTCGCGAAGGGGATATTTGGCGAGGTCTACTTTATACCTGCTCTAAAGGAAGCTTCTGATGATTTTTCCTCTAAAGACTCTACTATTTTTGGAAAAATGTATGCTGATGTCGTGGCTTCAATGTCCGAGCATAATAATGATTGGAAAGAAACAAAGGAAAGGTTAAGGCAACTATTTTCCACCTTAAACAAAAAAGACCACGAAGGTAAAAGTAATAGTGAACGACCTAAACAATTATGCGACTTTGAGCAAGAGTTAACCAACGAGCTAGTTGCGTGGGGAACAAAAGTAGATATTGAGGTAACAGCTCCTGATATTGAGAATGTATTTAAAGCAAATACTCAGGTTTGGGTTGATGATGGCGTTAGAACGGATATAAAACGAAAAGGTCATGGTTTGCAACGAGCTCTGACAGTTGCATTAATACAGGTGGTTGCTAAAAAAGCTCTTGCTGAATCAAAATCTTCAGAAGAGCAAGGAAATAGAAAATCTTCAAATTCTAGATATTTTATATTCGAGGAGCCTGAGCTTTATTTACATCCTCAAGCACAAAGGTCATTATTTGACTCATTCGTTTCTTTGTCTGAGTCGGGAAGTCAGGTGATCCTCTGCACGCATTCAAGTAGCCTTATCGACGTTGAACGCTATAAGTCTATTTACATAGCAACAAAGGATAATGAAGAACGTGGAACTAAGGTTAAGCAATGTACCGAAGATTTATTTGAAGGAGATTCAAAAAAAGACTTCAATCTCTCTTACTGGATAAATCCTGATCGTGGAGAGCTATTCTTTGCTAGTAAAGTCGTGCTACTAGAAGGAGCTACCGAAAAAACAGTGTTTCCATTATTAGCAAAAACCCTAGGGGTATTTAGGTACGAATATACATTAATTGATTGTGGTTCAAAAGATAGCATTCCTCTTTACATTAAGCTTATGAATAAGTTTTCTATCCCTTATATTGTTGTTTATGATCGAGATCATCAGGCTCACAAAAAGAAAGATGCTATTGCTTCAGCAAATCAATCCACACAAAACATTATAGATATAATTGATGCGAATATAGGTACTTCAGTGGTATTAGAAAATGATATAGAAGAAGAGCTTGGTCTTCCAAAAGGTGGCAATAGTAAGCCTTATGTAGCATTAAGTATGATCACATCAAAAGACTTTAAAATTAGTCCTAGAATGGAGAGTAAAATAAAAGAGATCTATTCTTAGAAGAGTTAGTCATTACCTTATTGGAATAAATCGGTCTTTTCAATAAGAAAAATGAAAAATCTATAAGTTACTAAACTCAAATGTATTAACTCAAACCGCTACCACATATCATTAGTTATGATTAAATTATTTTTTAGATTAACTAAAAGTATTCATAGATTAGCAGAGCTAGATATTTTGATAGTGTTTAGATGAGCATAAACAGCAAAGTATTTGATAACTAAGCATCACTATAAGTCAAATATGTAATAGATTATTTTGATCATAATCCGAGCGTCATATCGCTATTTAAAATTTTTTTTGCCTCATCTACAGACAATAAAATTTCTATATCTCCCTTTTCTATATGAATAGTTCCGTATGGGTCTTGATATATTTTTTGTTCTTTACCCTGCCTACTTTCATCATAATCGCTATTGCTCCCCCATGTTTTCTTATCTTGAGTTAGATACTCTAAAGCTTGCTTGATATCATCTAAATCTAAATTCTTACAAACTACTAAACCACCTTTCATATTTCCAAGTTCTCCATGCCTATAGTTAAATATTAATGAATTTTCTTTTGTGTTTGAGCTAATTGATACGCTTTTTCTTTCAGCTAATTTAAATAACTTTCTTAATTTATCGTTTTTGGTCTTAGCCAGTAGCGACATAAATTTATCATATAAGTCCCAGTCCTTTTGATAAAACTCAAAATGTAGATTTTTCGCATTTTTTTCTTTATATGCCTTCTTTGTTTTTCGTGTTTTTTCTATATCTCTCATATCACAATCAAAGTTTCACATTTAATGCACCCTAGGGGGTGCTTTTTTGTTATAATGATTATATACAAAAAATAAACAAAATAATATGAATTATAAGATAACAGAAGGACTAAATGATCTATTGGACATGCTATTCTACCATGTATATAATCACCTAATAAACATTGAATCAGACTCTCAAATAATATTTTTTTCGTTATTATGTTGTGCTCTGTACTTAATGTTTTACAAAATCTACAACTTCAAAAAAAGCCATACTTTACCTTATATTTATTCAGCAGGAATAACCATTGGATACATAATGCTTTGGCTTCTATGGATTTACTATTTTGTAAGTATTGCATTATCAATGACAACTTTTGGTTTAGCCTATTTTTTAGATAGGCTAGATACATTTAAGTTGGAAATATTTTTTCCTAGTGTTATTGTATTTTTTATACTATTTGGAATAACTATTTTATTAGATTATATCTTTATAAATAGAATCAGAGAACAAAAGATATTAAACCCACTAAACAAAATATCTAATGAATACATATATAAAGTATCTGGCAAAAAAGAATACAATCCTGAAGTTAGAAGAACGCATTGCGGTGAATTTAACCCTTTAAAATACTATAAGGAAGGCTTATTGTTTCATGGCTTAAATGAGTATAAAAAACCTGTCTATACAAATCTAATAGAAAGCCTAGATGGTCACGTATGTATAACAGGAGGTACAGGTGCTGGTAAAGGCGTCCAAACTAGATTGTTTTTGAGCCAATTTATTCGATATGGTGTTAAAAATATTATATTCGATGTTAAACCAGATAAGTATCTTTATAACCTATGTGCTGAAGAGTGTAAAAATACAAACCAAAAAATGTATGTTATAGATATTGATACGAGATTACCACAGATACAGTTATTTGCAGGTATTAATAATATTGATTTTGAAACGATTATAAGCTCTGCTATGGAGTTAGAGCCTCAAAAACAAACTAATGCTCGAGTATATGCTCAAAGAACTGAAACTGCATTAATCACAATAGCAGAACACATTTATAAACAAGGTATGACACCAGCTGAGATTATTAAAGCTTGTGATGATTATGACATAGAACTTTTATCAGAAAACGAAGATTTAAAAGCTTTGCTATATAATTTAGCAAGATATAAAGTATTCAATTCTACAAAAGCCCCTACTATACAGGATATATTGCATGATAATGCTGTTTTATATATCAGGGCTAATAGTGCAAAAGAAAACCCTGCTAGTAGTTTAATATTAAGGCTATTATTTCAAACTATCACAAAAAAGATTCAATATAACGATCTACAAAAATGTATATTCTTGGATGAGTTTAAATTTATTATGACTACTGCCGTAATGAACCAACTAGCAACTATTCGAGATTTCAAAACCACTCTAATGGTGAACTTTCAAGCGTTTAGCAACTTTGAAACGAGTCCTAACAAAGCAATGAATAATAAAGCTTATGGGAAAGAATTATTAGACAATATGCATATTTTTGCATTAGGTAATACATCAGATACAGAAACTATAGAGATAGTTCAAAAAAGAGGTGGGCAAACCACATACGACAAAGCTTTTGAAAATGAAGAAGCTCAACTTAATGGTGGAACTGAAACATCTGGAGATAGAAAATATACAAAACATGTAGATTATAAATTAACACCTAATGAAATTGCTAATGGTGACAAGAAAACAATGATTTTATTAGCGCCACAATTACTTAAAGATAAGGAATATGAAAAGATATCTACTTACTATATACCAACAAAAGACTATACTTTCAACATAACTCAAACATTTGAAGAAAAAAATATACATACAGTTAATCAAGAAAAAGCTTTAGACATAAATAATGAAATTAAAACACCTCAAAAAAATGTAATTACAAAAGAAAATAAACACGACAATAGCGTTAAAGATTTAGATATATGGGGTAATAGTGATGATCAGTAAAAAATCGTTAATAGAACAAGGAAGTATAACTAAAGAAAAAATATTATCTTATCTAGCTGAATATAAATACTCTACACCTAGGACAATATCAAACGCATTAAACATAAAATATCCAACAGTTGTAGCTGCTTTAAATCGATATATAAAACAAGAGCTAATAAATGAGCATAAAATACCAGCACCTCGTGAAAAGGTGGTTGGAATATCATGGCTTGGCTTATGTGAATTAGGCATAACAGAGAGAAGTAAGGTCTTTCACCCTAGTAGATTTAATGAAAGAACATTATTTCACTGGCTACAATGTCAAAATTATGCGACATTAAAAAGAAATAAAGGGATTGAATGTATACCTGCTCCAAACGATAAAATAGGTGTTAGAGGTAAGGGTCGTGTTGACTTAATAGAAACTGTAAAAATTTCTGATACTCAAAATGTTAATATTGGTATTGAAGTAGAGCGAACTCCAAAAACCCCAAATCGATATATGGAAATTTGGGGTGGTCACATAGAAGCTATACAAAAGAATCAACTAGCTGGAATCAAATATATTCTTACCTCGAAACAAAGTGAAGTAGTAAAAAAAATATTTGATAAAACACATGAATTTGTAACACCAGACAAAAGAAAATTAAACTTTGAACCTTATAAGAATAGATTTAAATTCATAATAAATCACGATCTTTAGATAAAAATTTTAAATCTACAATAAGGGTTAAAATACCATGCCAAAGCATCATTTTTATCCCGTTCATATAACGAGAGATAATCCACAGTAAGTGGATATGCTCTCGAAGTTATAGAATAAAATCATTCAAGCATTAGAATAAACTGGCTCGTTTGTATTGCATTTTTGCGATACAAATAAGCTTAGTTTTTCTTTGCGATGTAATGAGAAAACTCCCCCACCCGTTCCGTTCTTAGTTGGACTGGTTCTTTTGAAATTGCGTAGCGATTTTGAAAAACTTAGTCCTACTTAGTAGGGGACTAGTTTCATAGGTTCGCTATAAGACTTTTATCTTTGATATATTAGTCGCGTACGGGTTCTATGGAACTAGTCGCGTACGAAGTACAGACGGGTGGGATGTTTTATTTGTAAATGTTCTGCCAATTATGCTAAGAAGATTTATAGTAATAAAACATAAGTAGATAAAGGCTTTGAGAGTATACTCTTAAAGTAATTATCTACACTAGTTTAGTTATTTTGTTAGTTAGTATACTAATTAACATAAATAGATAAACATTAAAATAGCTATATAAATGTCTATTTAACTGACTAGGTTAAATCTAGACAATATTATAGTGTTATGTTTATAACTGACTATATTTGATAACTTACTTACTTTGATAAAAGTCAATAAATCATCTAAAAACTCACCCAAAGCTAATGCTTTGCTTATTATATTTTACTTCTAACTATCTAGCTATTTCGGCATAAATATCTATTAAATGCGTCTTCAAAGTCTGTACGTTTATAGCCCTTTTTACGGTTATAATCTCGTCTAAGAGTTGAAGAATAAATCTCAAATCCTGCTAACATTTTAGCAAGAGCATTTGCATTTATAGGTTTACTATGGAGCCAACTAACCCAAGGTCTTTCTTCCATCTGTATGAGATGTGAAATTAGCTCAGTTGTAAAAATACGCTCGTAATTTGTAACTTCAAATATTTCTGCAATATCTTCGAGTAGTTGTATTTGATGAGTTTTCTCATCACGGTTAAATGTAATGACCTTGTAAGCCTTGATACATTTATCAAGCCAACCACTATTTAAATTCTCCGCAATACAAAATAGTGGATGCCAATTATCCATAGCACGATCATTTTCAATACGCGGTAAAGATACTTTTGCAAAGCGGATATCATCTTGATGATCCACTCCCCACTTTAAAAGTTTAGTGCGAATTTCTAAACACTGATCCTTAAAATTTACTGGTAACCGATCTACAATTTCATGTATAGTTTTCCTACGAAGTCGTACTTCAATAGATCTGTCCATTACTGTTCCTTGTAATGGCTTTATAGATGCAAATACCTTGGGTGACCAAGTAGAAAATTTCTTTGATTCGTAATTATCACCAACTGTCCGAATAATTACGGCTCTATTTTTTGCATGACCAGAGTTAATAATTCCTATCATGTCATCGTTCCTACCAGATACAAAAGTATCAGCTTCATCAATAAGTAAAGTAGGTTGATACTTTTCAATTAGCCTAAAAATCGCAGCTGGTGTGATATTACTCGTAAGTAATGATTTATTAGCCAATGCTTCGATTAGATCAAGAGTAGAGCTTTTACCACATCTGCGTTCAGGGCTGGTGATAGATAGATTAGGAAATATTCTAAATGAATTAAATACATAGGTTCCCATGATCCATAATGTAATAGCTGTATTACCTCCTTCTGGTAGAAATACATATCTATCAAATATATTCTCAATTTGGTCAGCTAGCTCAACTCCACAAACAGAGCCATCAAAACAATCAACACTCTCAACAATGTCATCATTTTCTTTTATAGCTTGAGCTTTAATCTGTTCAACTTTTTTATTTAAAAATTGAGTGCTTACTTCAAGTTCTTTTGCTTTATCTTTATACACTCTTTCATATTGAAGATCATCTAATTTAGATAATTCTTCAAATATTATTTGAGCTTCTTTCAAACTACTCATGACATTCCACCTCATATCTTTTTTGTATGCGAGTTTCTAGCCATTCATCGACCTCAGAATATAACCAACCTCTAGAGTTTTCCCCTAATGTGATTTGTCTGGGGAATAATCCTCTAGCTATATAATCATAGATTGTTGATCTTGATAATCCTGTCATCTCTATCACAGTTTTTAATCTTATTATTTTTTTCATTTTTTAATCCTTTTAGTTCGCCTAGGACTTGGTTAATTGCTAATGGTTGTGATCACATTCACAATATTCCCATGTATACCAAAAAAAATGTTTCCTTATTTTCAAATTATTTTGAGTAACTTTTTTAGAGACCTATGGTCTTTACTTGCTATGAATGTTAGAAATTATAAATTTCAAACATTCTCACAAGTTCCACTATTCGTTTTACACAGAAGTGGATGTTATGAAAATAACAGTGAATATACTGACTATAGTTTGTCACGATGTCACGATATCACTGATTAAAAAAAGGAAATAGATTTATTATTATCTAATAGAAGGAGTAAACATCTATTTCAAATAATAGCTAAGTTTATAGGTTATAAATGAGTTAATAATATATTTTGGTATCCAAATGGATACATTGTATTTTTTAAAAAAACTTAAAGCCTTTACTTGTAAAGGTTTTAGCTAATAGTTATAATCCAGTTGCGAGTACCAGTAATTTCAATACTTTCAGCCCTCTACCCCAAAATACTATAAATTATCAAGGTGCATATAAGGGTCACTAGGTCTAATTTTTAAAGCTATAAAAATATTCAATAAAATATATTGAAACAAACAATTTCTTTTCAAAACAAACAAATATTTTGAAAATTTCATCAGAAACGCTAGTTGATTTAGATAGCCCTGAGGCTATATAAATCTTTTACAATAGCGTTTCTAAGTATTAAATCATGCGAAGCATTACGCATTCCCCAAATTCTTGGGGAAGCGGCGAAGAGTTAATCAAATATCGGCTCTGTCTAACGCCCTGCTTATAGCTAAGGGCGAACGATATTGAAAAACTCTAGCCTTTGGGTTTATTTGATAGCTTGATAAATCTGCTTGATTATTTACTTGCTTTGACAAAAGTAATAAATAAGCTTAAAACTCATCCAAAAATATTGTTTTGTCGTGATTAAATTATCTCAATTTTATATGATCTATAATAGAAGTAATATCTCTTTCATTCTTTACCCAATCATAATGGTTAGATTGTTCTAACTCAATTATATAAATATTAGTCGCACTAGCTAAACTAGAAAGATGATTGTCATAAATATTTTTATAATAATTAAAAAACCCAAAAGTAGGTAAATTTCTTTTTAATTTCATACATTTAAACAATGAAATTGGAAAATTTAGTTTCTCATTTTTATTTACATTTAGCGCATATCTATAATTTATATTTTTATAATCCTTAATATTTAGCTTTTTTAAACACAATTCATACCTAAAAATACTATCTATAAGTAAAAGAGATTTTATTTCCATATTAGATTGCAAATTTTTACAAACTTCAAATGCTATTACACCACCTAAACTCCATCCTAAGAATATGGCTGTTTTAACATTGGCGAAGTCTCTCAAGATTAATGACAAATAATATTTTTTTAATTCATTTATAGAAATATATTCACTTACATTTTGATCTAAGTTATTTATCATTTCTAAGAAAATATTATTAAAAGCAATAACCTTATAGGTTTTTGATAATTCTGGTATCAAATTATTATAATAACTTTCTGCTCCTCCTTCAGCTGGCGGAAAAATAAATATAACATTTTCATTGGTATCCCCAAATACCTCATAAGGTTTGAAGTTCAATAAATCACTAGGTGTATAATATTCTTCTCCCTGATCTACTAATCTTTGTGTATGCTCTTGTATCTGGATTAAACTCTCTTGGAATGTCCTAGCTAACTTATCTGTAATCTTTTTGCCTAACTGTGTCACTACTGAGAAACTTAACTGACCATCAACCACCAGACCATTGATATTAATAATATTATGATCTTGGTTATCTAAATTCATGTTTATACCACTACTCTCAGATACTAACTGCCATAATCCTTCTCTACCATCAAATTGACCCAAATAGTTAAAGCTTACTCTTGGTAATTGCTTGAAATCTATTTCATTGCTTGATTGAGCAAAACTACCAAAGCCTATCCCTTTATTAGGTATAGATCTGAGACTTTCTTTGATGTGCTTTATTGTACTACCTAGATCTTCTTTAATCTCTAATAGTGCAGGATACATCGTGGTAAACCAACCTACTGTATAGTTTAACTCCACCCCTTCTTGGATATGCTCCCTACCATGACCTTCTAATGTAATAACTTGGATATCACTCCGGTTTATATCTCTAAGTGCATATCCTAATGCACTAAGTAATAAATCATTTATCTCTGTATGATAAGCCTTATTACCATTTTGTAATAAACTCTCTGTTTGAGATTTATTTAGACAAACCTCTCCTCGGCAAGGCTTGCTACATATCTCTGGATAACTTGGAATATTAGTTAATATATTATTCCAATAATCTAATTGATGTTTATTATTATCTGCATATTCTTTAACTAAATTTATATACTGTCTATAACTTGTTCCTTTTGCTGATAACTCTTCATTATTATAAAGTGATTTAAAGTCTTCTATTAATATACGCCAACTTACTGCATCTATTATTAAATGATGTAGTGCAAAATATATCCTCGCACTACCATCTTTAAACCCGTGTAAATATCCTATACTCCATAATGGTCCATTATGTATATCAAAGTTATTTTGCCACTTAGTTAACCTTTTGCTTATAGCTTTATCTGATAACCTACTTACATCTAGTAGTCTTAATTCAGGAATATCTATACTTGATCTATATACTTGAGTATAACCAGCATCTTGCTTAACATAGTTAGTTCTCAATATGTCATGATGTGACACCAGCTTCTCAACTATAACATTAAGCCTAGATACATCTAACTCCGGAACCTTGACCAAGAATGACTGGTTCCAATGATTATAAGCTTTAAACTCACCACTATTTACTCGATCAAGGAACCACTCTTGTATCGGTAATAAACCAAGCTCCCCTTCGAGAATTCCTTGTTCTTGAATTATCTTAGATTCTATTTCTTCTCTAGAACTTAAATACTTAGCTAACTTACTTATTGTACGATAATCAAATATATCTCTTACACTACAATCTATTCCATTACGGCGTAACTTTGAGCTAAGCTGAATACTTACTATAGAATCCCCACCTATTCTAAAGAAATTATCATTAACACCAACTTTATCTAACCCTAAAACTTCCGCAAATATATTGCACAACTC
>NZ_JAWUZH010000029.1:0-27345 GCF_036281795.1 Francisella sp. 19S2-4 | reverse complement strand
AAGGCTAAGTTTTTACTAAAAATAGCAAAAATATTCCTATTCATAGAAATTGAAAGATTTATTCAACAGTCTTTTATCTATAAAAGATTTTTGATTTAAATTATACTCCAATCTTATAAGTAAAATCACCGTCATCCTCGTGCTTGACACGGGGATCTCTTGGCTATTTTAGAGATTCCCGCCTACGCGGGGAATGACTAAGAATATTAAATCAATCCAGCATAACATTTTCGTTTATAGCTAGCTCTTTCTTTTTTTAGATAATTAATCACATTCTATTGTGTGTTCTAACGCTTCTTTAGAAAGCTCAAGAAATTGTTAGCTAAATTAGCGGAGGCGGAGCAAAAGCTAACTATTTTTATCCTTTTGAACAACTTGTTGGTGCTTAATTTTAGATCTAATTATTAACCCATCATTCACTCCCAAAAGAGATTTTCCAATATTTTTTTCAATGGTTATACTTGGGACATACCCTAATTTTATGATTTCACGATATAGGCAATCAAGAATACTATTATTATTTTCTGGTTTTCCCTCCTCCATTTTAAGAGAAAGAAAGTTTGAATTTCTTAAAGGCTTGATAAGAATTTTTCCAGGAATTGAATTTACCTGACTATGGGGATCAATACGCTCTATAGAGTCAGTTTTGACAAAAATAATATCTTCTACTAGTGACAAATCTGCTAATTGCTTAAATGATAAGAGATAGTGATTATTATCTTGTATAACATAAACATATGCAATATCAATTGGATCAACCCCAAAATAGCAAAGATTATATGCCAAAATACATTTATCCAATGGCTGCAGATTTTCTTTTTCTAATATTTCCACTTGCTCTAAAGCCCAAGATCTTATAGCTTTATCAGAAGCTGAATACCCTTTACCCTCTCTTTTAGCTGACTGAAGTAAATGATCAATATACCCCATATAGTATTCACCACTTCGATAGTGAATACTACTACTAAGGCCTCCAACAGATTTTAAGCTCAGAAAATTCTGCTCTGTACCAAGTAATATGGATATTGCCGCTAAACCATGCCACTGACCATCTTCAATAATTGGTCGTAGTCTATGAACATTCGATTTTATATATTCTGCAACGTGTTGGGGTTGGTGTCGTGAATAAGATATTCTATGTAACCAATAACTGTAATCTGTTTCTTCCTTTATATCTTTATGAATTTCTTTCCCACTTGAATCATCAGTCGAAAAATATACCGATACATCTATTGCTGCACATATCGATGAAATGTATTCCTCGATGGATACTTCAATATTTTCAGCCTTCACTTGGTTACGCTTAATCATGACCTTATCAACACTATTAAGCAAGCCTTTCTTCAAGCTTAATTTTACTTGGGTGGAGATGTTTGAGTTAAAATCTTCTGGTATTTCGGCTTTAAGTAGAGGACGTAGAGACAAACCATTATTGAAGATTAATTGGCGTATCTCTGAAGAGCCTCCATTCCAGGGTTTGCTCGAGACTCTTACCTTATCTGCCACCATAAACACGGAATAAAAGCCAATCCCAAATTGACCAACAGATTTAAACTTGGAAGATCGAAGTCCTGGAAATTCACTTTGTACCAAAGAAGACTTCCAAAAGCTCGTACCGAAATCTAATAAAGGACCAGTTAATACTCGCTGGGACATACCAACTCCATTATCTTCAACATATAAGCAATATCCTTCGCCATCATTTTTTAATCGAATTGTTATTTGGCCAGAAAAATCACTATCTATTTCTCTTCTTGCATGTATAGAGTCTCTAGAGTTTTGTATAAGCTCTCTAATTATTACTTCAAACTTATCACAACTTGAGCCATATAGTTTCTCACCACCTAATGAATTTATAAGGTTTTCTAAATTGCTTACATGGACTTCCGCCATACAAGGGCTCCATCCCTCAGTTTGAACATACTTTGCCATTAACTCTGGTGATTCTACGCCTTTAACTCGTTTAACTTGAAACTGTGGTGTTTCAACTTGCTTCGATTCAAGTAAAGCATTAGACGATCTAATTTCTTTTTCAATCATATTGATAGTGTCATATACAATCCACCAAGCTTCAGATTCACTCTCCAGAAATCTACGTGTCGAAGTAAATAATAATGTTGAGTTGGTACTGTCAGATTGATCTAAATCTACACAGGCCAATTTATTTTGTGCTTGCCAATGGGTAAATGAAATACCTATTCTTTTAATTAAGGCATGCAAGAAATCAGGAGCTCTTTCACTATCTATATGAGCAGCATCAGCACAACGCACCATACAAGCAATTTTAATTGGATCAATTCGCCAATCACGTGGAAAGCTTGGTAATGCATTAACTTGATTTTGAAACTTACTTGCTACATCTTCTATTGACCAATGATGGCTTGCAGCAATTTGACCTATTAATTTACCCAGGTGGTTTCTAAGAGTAGTGTTTTCTAATAAAAATAATGGTGCTTTCGTTTCTGGATGTTCCCAATTTCTTTCTGTTAATACTTCTGCTTGGTGTGCATGGAGAGCTCTCAATGCAGAAAAGTCAGCGATTTTTTCCAATTCCGAGGTATCAACTACATTTTCAGAGACACTTGCATAAGAGTCCTTCCAAACATCTGTATCACGAATACCATCGATACCATTGTCATATGCTTCAAAGCATAAAGCTGAATCATGTAATAATACTGCGCCACCAAATACAAACGCTTCAAGAGGGTTAAGTGGATAATCATCACCACAGATAATATCTGCAACTTCCCACAAAGCATCTAAGTGACTTATGTCATGTTGAGTTAATCCCGGCAAAGTAGCTGAAATTTGTGAAACTAAGTATGTTACATTCTCTCTAAATTTAATGAATGATGCTCTTAATTCATCACGCTTGTCTTTGTACCCGTCATTGTTTACTTCTGCTAGTGTTCGACGCCACAATTTCGTGTTTTTTATTCTTTCTATCGACAAATCCCACATCCCCTGAATTAGACAATTAACTTAATAAGCAGCACACATTAATACGCACTTACGTGAGATCTTACTATGTAATTTTATACTCCCTCACTCACATTACATCAATTATAATTACATCACTACACATTCAAATTATCTTACAATAGTCTAACTCTATTCAATGATAGATAGACACTTAACAAAGCTACTATACCAACCTATGTATAATCTGATGTCAATCCATCAAAATCAACCAATTTCCATTGCCAATTAGGTTCGCCTACAGTACCAGGAGTATTTAGCCTAGCATCGCTATCTAGTTCAAGAATATCTTGTACTGGCAATATTACATATTTAGCATCACAATTTAGTAGATATTTAATAATCTTTCTAAAGATATTCTTATCATTAGCTCTAAAATAACGTTTTAAAAGTTTTCTTTGATATCTATTTAGCTCATCAAAATACCAACCTTTTAGCGTATTGTTATCATGCGTTCCAGAGTAAGCAACAATATTTGCATCATCAATGAAGCTACCAGTCTTCAGATCAAAATGAAAAGGAAATACTTTCATACCTTTTAGATTATAGTGATCACGCAACTCTAATACTTCAGGACGTAGATCCCCAAGATCTTCAGCTATAATATTTGCATTAGGTAATTTCTCAAAAACCGTATCAAAGAACTTATATCCTGGAGCTTCTATCCATTCGCCATTGATAGCTGTCTTGGCATCTGCGGGTATCTTCCAGTATGTATCAAAGGCTCTAAAATGATCAATTCTAACAATATCAAATAGTTTAAAATTACCTTTTAAGCGCTCTATCCAAAATTCAAAGTCAGTCTCTTCTAATCTATCCCAGTCATATAATGGATTTCCCCATAATTGGCCTGTCTCTGAAAAGAAATCTGGTGGAACACCTGCAACAAAAGTAGGATTTTGATCTTTATCTAATAAAAATACATCTTGATGTTCCCATACATCTGCAGAGTCAAAACCTAAATAAATAGGTAAATCACCCATAATTTCGATATTATTTTCATTTGCATATTTTCTTAGCTTGAACCATTGCTTATAAAATATATATTGTAGAAATAACTCATAATCAATATCTGACTGATACTGCTCAAGTTTTATAGCTTTATCTTTAATCCAACTTTTATATTCTTGAGGCCAAAGATTCCAAGCTTGATTATTATTAGCTTTTCTAAAAGCTCTAAAAATAGCATAGTTTAAAGCCCAATCATTTTCATCAATAAACTTTTGATATTCTAACTTAAGACTTTCATCTGTAGATATTTTAAACTTATCAAAGGCTTTATTTAGTAGTTTAGCTTTATGTGATCGGACAATATTATAATCAACAATATCTAAATCAGCATTTAAATATTCTACATCAGAATTATTCAGCAACCCTATTTCAACTAAGTCATCAATTGCTATATAGATCTCGTCTCCTGCAAAAGAAGAACTAGATTGATATGGCGAATTACCATAACCTAGAGGCGTAAGAGGTAATACCTGCCATATCTTTATATTTGCTTGTTTTAAGATATCGATAAATTTATAGGCATTTTGTCCTAAGTCACCAATACCAAAGTGACTAGGTAAGCTTGATACAGCTAATAATACTCCAGTTTTTTCCACAAAAAACTCCAATATAAATTGTCATTCTATGGCTTCGACCATAGAATCCATTGATAATTCAGCTAATGAGGATGGATACTACGGTCAAGCCGTAGTATGACAGTAGTTTATTAAAATATAGCTCCCTATATCTTCCAAATATGCTTATTGTATTGTCCAATAGTTCTATCAGAACTAAAGAAGCCAGACTTAGCTGTATTTACTAAGCTCATTCTTAACCAATGCTCACGATCTTCATAATCTCTAAACACTTGATCTTTAACTTTAATATACTCAACTAAATCTATCAAAGTCATAAACCAATCTTTACTAATCAACTCATTGAATAAAGGAATTAATTTATCCTTATCACCAATTGATAATAGTGTTGGAGAAATTATAAAATCAACAACATTCTTAATTACAGGATTGTGATAATAATCTATCGATTTATAACCATGCGTTTTATATAAATCAATAATAGTATCGCTATCTTTACCAAATGTATAAATATTAGCACTTCCTACTAGTTCAGCTATCTCAACGTTAGCACCATCCATAGTACCAAGAGTAATAGCTCCATTTAGCATAAACTTCATGTTCCCAGTACCGCTAGCTTCTTTAGAAGCCAAAGATATTTGCTCAGATACATCTGTAGCTGGAATCAACTTCTCAGCAACACTAACATTATAGTTCTCAACAAAAAGTACTCTAATATATTGATTAACTTCTTCATCATTATTAATTAACTCTTGTAAGCATAGAATCAAATGAATAATGTGCTTAGCAACTGTATAAGCAGGAGCCGCTTTACCGCCAAATATAAAGTTAATTGGTCTCTTAGGCTTTGGATAAAGTCCTGATTTAATTTCAAGATATTTATGAATAATATATAAAGCATTCATCTGTTGACGCTTATATTCATGAATACGTTTTATTTGAACATCAAAGATACCATCTTTTAATAGCTCAACTCCTGAATAATAACTCGCAAACTCTATAAACTGTTGCTTTTTAGTTTTCTTGATTTCATCAAGCTTAGCTAATACATTCTTATCGTTATGATAAGCTAATAATTTTTCTAACTGCTTAGAATCCTGAATATAGCTATCACCTATTAAACTTTTTAAATAAGATGCTAACTCAGGGTTTGCTTGTAATAACCAACGTCTAAATGTAATACCATTAGTTTTATTATTAAACTTGGTAGGATATATATCATTAAAATGTTTTAACTCTGAATTTTTTAAGATATCAGTATGAAGCGCTGCAACACCATTAACACTAAAGCTATAATGAATACAAATATGAGCCATATGAACACGATCATTTTCATCTATTATTGCAATCTCAGGATCTTTGTATTGTTCTTTAATTTTCTTATCAAGATATTTAATGATACCTATCATTTCTGTAGATAGAACTTTTTCTAAATAGTTTAATGGCCATTTCTCCAGTGCTTCTGCTAGAATTGTATGATTCGTATAAGCAGTAGTTTTGCTAACAAGCTCTATAGCTCTATCAATATCGATACCATTTGCTACTAATTGACGAATTAACTCAGGAATAACTAAAGTTGGATGAGTATCATTAATTTGCACCACAGCATGCTCAGGTAGACTTTCTAATGAATAACCATTTTTAGTAATATCAGAGAAAATTAAACTAACAGCATTACTAACCATAAAATACTGTTGGAAAATTCTTAAAAGATGTCCTTCCTCATCACTATCATCAGGATATAAAAATAAAGTTAAATTCTTTTCAATAGCTGTTTTATCAAAAGTAATACCATCTTCTATTACACTTGAATCAATACTTGCTATATCAAACAAACATAATTTATTTACAAAGTTATTCTTATAGCCAACCACATCAATCTCACATAATTGAGACTCTACACTAAAGTTATTAAAATTGACCTTATAGCTGACATCTTTTTTATTTAACCATCCTAACTTTTCAATCCAATGATTTGGTTTTTCACTTTGGCTATTATTTTTAAACTTTTGCTTAAATAAACCATAGTGATAATTCAAGCTAATACCTGTACCAGGAATACCTAATGATGCTATAGAATCTAAAAAACATGCTGCTAATCTTCCCAAACCTCCATTACCTAATGATGGCTCTGGTTCAAACTCTTCAATTTGTACAATATCTTTACCATTGTCTTTTAATATCTGGCAAATGTCATCATAAACACCTAAGTTAATTAAATTACTAATCAGCATTTTTCCAATTAAAAATTCACTAGAAATATAATAAATTTTCTTTTTATAATCATGCTCTGGAATCTTGCTTGTTTGTTCCTTAGCATAAGTTAGTAATGCGTAGTATAAATCTTGATCATTTGCTTGGCTAACATCACCATTTAGTATTTTTTCAAGATATAGTTCAATTTGATTTTTTTCATTCATTTTAATAAAACCTTTAATAAGAATTTACTTTAGTTAAAAATATTGATTTATGTAGGCAATATAATGTCATTAAAACATTTTCTATACAAGATATATGGTATTTTTTTAGTCTATTTCTTTAATTAACTGTTGATATATAGCATATAGTTTGTTAGCTGAAGCGCTCCAGCTAACATCCTGTTGCATAGCTGTCTTTCTAACCTTGCGCCAATCTACTTTGCGATCATATAATGCAAAAGCTCTACGAATAGCTCGTTTATAGTCTTCTACTGTAAACTTCTCAAAGACAAACCCAGTTGCTGTATTATCATCTAAATTTTCTAAAGATGTATCTGTAACAGTATCTGCTAAACCTCCGACTTTATGAACAAGAGGTAATGTCCCATATACTAATCCATATAGTTGAGTCAGTCCACAAGGCTCAAATCGAGAAGGAACCAATATAACATCACAAGCTGCTACAATTTCATGAGCGTAATTCTCATCGTAACCAATTTGTACAGATACAGAATGTGGATATTTTTCTGCTATAGATTTAAACTCATCTTCTAAGATACGATCGCCACTGCCAAGTAATACAAGCTGACCACCTTTAGATAGAACTTCCTCCAAACCAGCAATAACCAAATGCAAACCTTTTTGCTCTGTCAAACGACTAACTAAGCCAAATAAAGGTGCTGTATTTTGAACTTTAAGACCTTTAGATTTCTGTAAGAATGATTTGTTTTTTGCTTTACTAATAGCAACAGATTCTTTAGAGTATTTGTTTTTTATAACAGGGTCTATACGAGGATTCCAAACATTAGGATCTACACCATTTAAGATACCGTATAAATCACTTTTTCTCTTAGATAATAATCCATCCAAACCACAGCCTTGTTCATGTGATTGGATCTCTTTTGCATACGTTGGACTAACAGTTGTAATTTTATCAGCAAAATGCAAACCTGCTTTTAGAAAAGATATCTGCCCATAAAACTCCATACCATCCATATCCAAAAAGCTTTTCGGTAAACCTAACTCAGGAAAAATATGCATCGGGAAAAGCCCCTGATATGCCAAATTATGTATAGTAAAAACTGATTTTACATTTTTTATCCCTGTAGTTATCTCTGCTGCTTTTAAATATGCAGGCACCAAACCTGAGTGCCAATCATGGCCATGTACGATATTAGGAATCCACTGACAATCCAAGCCCTTTACTAACTCTGCAGCAACCCATCCTAATAGTGCAAACCTTTTATAATTATCAGCATATTCATTATTATTTTTATCTGTATAAGGATTTCCTGGACGATCATATAATCCTGGAGCATCAATTACATATATTTGTATTTTTGTATTAGGAATTTTGGCTAAAAATATAGATACATTATCATCAAATATCGTTGATAATTCGATTAGAAGTTCTTTCTTTTCAACACTTCCCATAAATGCAGGAAAGCCTGGAACCAATACCCTGCTATCAACACCCATTTCTGATAACGCAGGAGGTAATGCCGCTGTAACATCTGCAAGACCTCCTGTTTTTAGTAGTGGATATAACTCACTACAGACATGTAAAACTCGCATGATTTTCTCTTATATTCTATTAACTTATTTTATTAACTTATCAATCATAGGCTTAGTAACTAAAACTACACCTTTATCGGTTCTAAAGAAGTTTTTAGCATCTTCTTCAGGGTTCTCACCAATAACCATACCATCCGGAATGTCACAACCTCTATCAACAATAACTTTTTTCAGACGACAATTTTCACCAACAACTACATCTGGCATAATTACCGACTGTTCAATAGTACAATGTGATAAAATTCTTACATTCGAAAACATTAATGTCTTAGATAGCTCTGAACCAAGAACTATACATCCACCAGAAGCTAAAGTATTTGTAATAACACCATTATTACCTTTTTCATCTGGTACAAATTTAGCTGGAGGTAACTGTTCTTGAGCTGTCCAGACTGGCCAATCTTTATCATAAAGGTTTAGCTCTGGCATATTAGCTACTAAATCAAGGTTTGCTTCCCAAAAAGCATCTATTGTACCAACATCTCTCCAATATGGCTTAATACCATCTCCTCTAGGCACACATGACATACTAAATGGATGAGCTAAAGCTTGCTCTTCTTTTACTATCCTTGGGATTATG
Source organism: Francisella sp. 19S2-4 (assembly GCF_036281795.1). NCBI lineage: Bacteria > Pseudomonadati > Pseudomonadota > Gammaproteobacteria > Thiotrichales > Francisellaceae > Francisella > Francisella sp. 19S2-4. The sequence goes on along the minus strand of NZ_JAWUZH010000029.1, from coordinate 18,208 downwards.
TCTTTACCAAAATCATGACTTGATTCTTTATTAGCTATATCTTCTTCAAGAAGATCGTATAAGTAATCAGAGTTAAAAATATAAATTCCCATACTAGCTAAGCATCTATCTGGATCACCTGGTATTGTAGGAGCATCTTTTTGTGGTTTTTCAATAAAGCTTGTCACTTTACGCTCTTTATCAATACCCATGATACCGAAAGCAAAAGCTTCCTCTTCAGGTATTTCAACACATCCTACTGTACACTTATAGCCACTTTTTACATGGTCACGTAACATTACAGAATAATCCATTTTATAAATATGATCACCAGCTAGTACAACTATGTATTCTGGAGAGTATGAACGTAAAATATCAATGTTTTGATAAACAGCATCAGCTGTACCACGATACCAGTGCTCTTCATCAACCCTTTGCTGAGCTGGGAGTAAATCTACGAACTCATTTAATTCACCTCGTAAAAATCCCCACCCTCGCTGTAAATGACGTAATAATGAATGAGACTTATATTGAGTCACAACACCTATTTTACGTATTCCAGAGTTTAGGCAGTTTGATAAAGCAAAATCTATAATTCTAAGCTTACCTCCGAAATAAACCGCAGGTTTTGCACGAGTATCAGTCAGATTATATAATCGTGATCCACGTCCACCAGCCAAAACTAATGCCATTGCTTTTTTATACAATTGATGAGAACTATTAGGGTTATCCATATCTTACTATCTCCTATTTTTAAAAAAATCTTTATGATTAAGTTATAACAGTTGGTTCCTTCATCCCTGTCAAAGATTTAACATTTGTCAGAGCTTCTGCAGCATCTATCAAATCTGCCAACGCTTGCTGTGTTGGAATATCAAATTTATTAGTATCTGCTTCATATTTTTCTAAATACACTCTTAAAGTAGCTCCTTGTGTTCCAGTACCTGATAATCTAAATACTATACGCGAACCATCTTCTAGGATAACTCTTATACCCTGATGGTTTGAAACTGAGCCATCAATGGGATCTTTATAGCTAAAATCATCGGCTAGTTTCACATTTTGGCCACAAAGTTTACTTCCTTGTAAATCTACAACTCTCTCTCTCAGAGAAATCATAATTTGATTTGCAATCTCACTATCTATTGCTTCATAGTCATGCCTAGAATAGAAATTTCTTCCAAACTTTTGCCAATGCTCAACTACCAATTCATCTATGTTCTTATCTGTTGCTGCTACTAAATTTAACCAATATAAAACAGCCCAAACACCATCTTTTTCACGAATATGATCAGATCCCGTTCCATAGCTTTCTTCACCACATAAAGAGATTTCTCCAGCATCAAGAAGATTACCAAAAAATTTCCAACCTGTAGGTGTTTCATAGCATGGTATATTAAGATAATCAGCCACTCTATCAACAGCCATAGATGTTGGCATTGATCTTGCAACACCTTTAATTCCTTTTGAGTATGCAGGTATAAAATTGGCATTTGCAGCCATTATTGCCAAACTATCTGATGGCGCTACATCAATTTTCTTACCAACAATCATATTTCTATCGGCATCTCCATCAGATGCTGCCCCAAAATCATAAGCTCCACTACGCATATGTGCTACTAAATCGGAAGCATTTACCGGATTAGGGTCAGGATGAAACCCTCCAAAATCCTCTAGAGGTTCTGCATTAACGACAGTTCCAGCAGGAGCATTTAATAAAGTCTCAAAAATATACTTTGCATAAGGCCCTGAAACAGCACTCATCGCATCAAAACGAACTTTAAAACCTTTTGCAAACAGCTGACGCATTTTATCAAAGTCAAATATTTGTTGCATCAACTCAGCATAATCAGCTACGGAATCAATTACTTCCACAGTTGTATTCTCTATCTTATAACTGCCAATCTTACTTAAATCAATAGCATCTTGACTAGCATCACTTATATAGTACTTATCAATATTTTGTGTTTCTTGATAGATTTTTTCTGTAATTTTTTCTGGTGCAGGTCCACCATTTGATATGTTGTACTTTATACCAAAATCACCATTTGGACCACCAGGGTTATGACTTGCTGAGAGGATCACTCCACCAAAAGCTTTGTATTTTCTAATAACACAGCTAGCAGCCGGAGTTGATAATATGCCATTATGCCCAACAATTATTTTAGAAAATTTATTAGCAGCAGCAATACGAATAATAATTTGTATTGCAATTTTGTTGTAATATCTTCCATCGCCACCTACAACGAGTGTTTTACCCTCTTTATTTTCTAAAGAATTAAATGTTGATTGAACAAAGTTTTCTAAATATCCTGGTTGCTTAAATGCTTTAACTTTATTACGTAATCCAGATGTTCCTGGTTTTTGATTAGCAAAAGGTTTTGTTGATACAGTTTTAATTGTCATCTTTTTATTTTACCTTAATGTTTTATTACTGATTAATACGTAACCAATACCACATCAATAAGACTATTATGATATTCATCTTACCACTATCTTTACTAATTTAGAATAATTAATAAACTTATTTATTTATAGATTTTTTCATTGTTTATTTAATTAATTTATTAAGCTGATATAAACTTATTAATACTATAGCTATTAATAATTTGTTAGTATAAAAGATAGTGATTACTTATAAACTTCTTAGCAAAGCTTATTTTTTTATAAGAAGTGTATTTAGTTTTATTTTTTATTAGGAGCTTTTATGAAAAACTTTAAACAGAATTCTGATACAAACACAAACATAAGTGATTTGGACAAGTACTATTTCCATGAAGGTAAACATATCTACGCATATAACTTCATGGGTGCGCATGAGTCAATAGAAGACAAAGTTAAAGGTATAAGGTTCACAACATGGGCTCCTAATGCCAAAAGTATCTGTGTTATTGGTGACTTTAGCTTCTGGGGAATAAATGATAAGTACTATATGACTCCTATTAGTGAGGCTGGGCTATGGAGTGTGTTTATCCCTGAAGCTAAAAATGGTGATAAATACAAATTTATTGTCACGAATAAAGATACAAATCATCAGGTTTATAAGAGTGACCCTTATGCAGTACTTTCTGAATTAAGACCTAATACAGCGTCTATTATCAACACAAATACCGAATATAAATGGCACGATGATAAATGGCTTAAAAAACGTGCTAAAACAAATCACTACGATACTCCAATAAATATTTATGAGCTACATCTTGCATCTTGGAAAACTAAAGATGGTGAGTTTATGAGTTATGATGAAATAGCTGAGACTCTCCCTGAGTATGTAAAGGAAATGGGCTATACGCATGTAGAATTCATGCCTCTTCATGAACATCCTCTAGATGCATCGTGGGGATATCAACCAACTGGTTTTTATTCTGTAAATAGCCGCCATGGTGATCTTGTAGGATTAAAACGCCTTGTAGATAAGTTGCACAATGAAGATGTTGGTGTAATTCTAGATTGGGTTCCTGGACATTTTTGTAAAGACTCACATGGCTTAATAAACTTTGATGGTAGCGCCTGTTATGAATACCAAAACTATAATAAAGCAGAAAATGCAGGCTGGGGCACAAAAAACTTTGATCTAGGTCGAAATGAAGTCAAATGTTTTCTTATCTCAAACGCTATGTATTGGATAAATAAATTTCATATTGATGGAATACGTGTTGATGCTGTATCGAATATCCTATATTTAAACTATGATAGAGAAGATGGACAATGGGAACCAAACATATATGGCGGCCATGAAAACTTAGAAGGAATAGCATTCTTAAAAGAGCTCAATGGTGTCCTTAAACATACTTGCAAAGGTGTCTTAACAATTGCAGAAGAATCATCATCTTGGCCAGATATATCAACCCCTGTTGAAAAAGGTGGACTTGGCTTTGACTTTAAGTGGAATATGGGATGGATGAACGATACTCTAAGATATATTGCTTTAGATCCTGTTTATCGCAAGTATCATCATAACCTAATAACTTTCTCTATGGTATATCACTACTCTGAGAAATTCATCTTATCAATATCTCATGATGAAGTCGTTCACGGTAAAAAGTCTCTAATCAATAAAATGTGGGGAGACTTGTGGAATAAATATGCAGGCCTACGCTTGTATATGACGTATATGATAGGTCACCCTGGTAAAAAGTTAATCTTCATGGGCAGTGAGTTTGGACAGTTTGTCGAATGGCGCGAATATGAGCAATTACAATGGCAAGTTATCGATCAATATGATGCACATAAACAAACGCTAATATTCTTCAAAGATCTAAATGATTTCTATCACTCTGAAACAGCTCTATGGGAATGTGACTATGATCATCATGGTTTTAAGTGGATAGATGCAAATAACTCAGATCAAAGTATTCTATCTTTTATAAGAAGCGACAAAACTGGTAATCATTTGATTTTTATATGCAACTTTACACCTGAAGTGTATTATGACTATCATTTAGGAGTTCCTAAAGCAGGATCATATAAAGAAGTGTTTAATTCAGATAGTACTGAGTTTGGTGGCTCTGGGCAAATTATTGAAGAAGAAATATTTACTTCACCAGAAAGTTCTCATGGCTTTGATCAAAGAGTAACTATCAAAATTCCTCCTATGGCTACTTTAGTTCTAAAACCTGTAGCTTCCAAAAAATAAATTACGTATATTTTAATTGAAAGAGAATTATATATTATATGCAAACAATAGACCAAAACATATGGATTCAAGACAAAGATGGAAACTTTAAATTACTAAAAGTTAACCATGATATTAGTCTAGATTTTGAAACAAATAGTATTAGATTTAGAATACAAGCTTATGGTTTTTTACATGGGTATGTTATCGGAAAATTTAATAACTGGGAAAAACAAGAAGACCTTAAACTGAACTGGACTGTAGATAATGATGATGGTAGCTTATGGCTAACTAAAGATATACTTTCTATAGATAATCTTATCCCTGGTACAAATCAATACTCATTTATATTGGTTGATTTAGAGGGCAATGAGTTTAAAGTTTCAATAAATGATAATGATTTTATTCCTCTAAGCTTCAATTGGCTCGTTAACTCAAATAGGCTAGAAATTAAATCATCTGAGAATTTTATAGCTTTAGGGTATAAAGTTGATTTAGTAGCTGTTACAAGATCTGTTACTCAACGTTATAATATTGTTGATGTCGACTGGCAAGTTTCTCCTAAGAATTCTCATATACATATTACTGAGAATAAGCTCTTTGTTGATCCAAGTATTAGTAATGAAATATCCCAAATCAATGTAAAATGCTTTAGTAAACAAGATCCATCTATTAGTGCAGAGAAAAGCTTTGAAATAGTTAGAGAACAAAGACAAGGAACTCTAGTGCATTTCATTAAAAAAGATGGTCAGTATCATGGAGAAAATTTTAGTTGGGACTTATGGACTTATAGTGAAGATCAATCAACTGAAATAGTTTTTTTATCTAGTCAAAGTGATTTTGGCGTTTATGCCTTATGTAATAAAGATAATGTTATAGCTAGAAAGAAAACTTGGAGTATGTACTGGCATAATGAATGGAGTGAACAAACTAACTCTTTTGATATTTCTGAGAGATGCAATAACTATTATATTATTCAAGGTGATGCTCAGATCTATACTTCTCTAGTTGATGTTATAAATAGAACAAACCCTAGAATTGAGTATGCTGTTATGGATCAATGCGATAAAATCAAAGCATACTTATCAGATAAGCCACAAGTTGGAACACTTTTTGAACTATGGATAAACTCAAACAAAGCTAGTAATGTTGATATTATTGTAAAAGAAAAATCTCAACAAATAGTTTTCTCAAACCTCCCTGAAGATATAAGAGGTTCAGATCTAATTGAAATTCGTGCAAATAATACTTTTTTACCAACAAAAGTATTAATGAGGAATTATCTGGATAAATTCATTTATCCTAAAAATGATATGGGTGTGATCTTTAATAAAGATACAATTTCGTTAAGATTATGGGCTCCAACTGCTAAAAAAGTTGAAGTACTCTTATACAATAAAGATTTACCTAACAACAATAGTAATCAGTCTGATTTTTCATATGAACTAAAACCAGAATTAGAGTACGGAACTCATCATATAGAAATAAGCCGTAAAAATTACGAAAATAAATACTATCTATATAGATTATATTTTGATGATCTAGACCCTAGAGGAAATAAATATACTAGAATAACTTATGCTGTTGACCCTTATGCTTGTGGCTTAGGAATCAATGGAGATAGTGGTTTCTTAGTTGATTTAAATAATCCTAACTTAATGCCAGAAGAATGGTTAGAAGATAAATCTCAGAATGTAACTGATAAAGATAGTGCTATTCTTTATGAAGTACACTTACGTGATTTTACAATAAGTCCAGAAAGTGGTGTAACAGAAAACATTCGTGGAAAATTCCTTGGTGCTGTAGAAGAAAATACTGTTTATACAGATGGTAATACACAAGTATCAACAGGGATTGATAGTCTAGCTGAGCTAGGTATTACACATGTTCATTTACTGCCTATTTTTGATTTTTCATCCGTTGATGAGAAAAGAATTGATGAAGAAGATAATAGAAATTGGGGCTATGATCCAAAAAACTATAATGCTCCAGATGGTAGTTACTCAATAAACCCTTATGATCCAAATCAACGAATCAAAGGTGTTAGAGAAATGATTCTAAAGTTCCATCAAAAAGGTATTGGTGTAGTTATGGATATGGTCTACAACCATATGACTGATACAACCAACTTGGATAAAATTGTACCTAAATACTATTTTAGAACTGATGAGTTAGGAAACTTCACTAATGGCTCAGGCTGTGGTAATGAATTAGCAACAGAGCGTCCAATGGTTAGTAAATTTGTCCAAGACTCAGTTGTTCACTGGATTAAAAACTATAAAATAAATGGTGTACGTTTTGATCTAATGGAACTAATAGATCTGGATACCATAAAAAATATAGTTAAAAAAGTAAAACAAGTTGATCCTAATGTAATAATATATGGCGAACCTTGGAAGGCTGATTATTCACCATTAACAAATGGTACTCATCGAGGCACGCAAAGAAATCAAGATTTCTCAATATTTAATGATTCATTTAGAGATGCTATTCGTGGTAATAATAATCCTGGTAAAGGCTTCATAAATGGTGATCCTCATAACCCTGAAAGTATCGGCAATGTTATCGAAGGTTTAAGAGGCTCTATCCATAACCTAACTGACAAACCAAATGAATCTATTAACTATGCTGATGCTCATGATAACTATACATTATGGGATCAGGTTGAAAAAAGTCAAAACTATAATATAGCTATAAATGGTTATAGAAAAAATATTCCAAATGACATTTTTGAAAGTTCCTTTGTTCGTCAAAATGCTTTAGCTTTAGGTATAATACTAACTGCTCAGGGGATACCATTCCTTCATGGTGGTGTAGAATTCTTAAGAACAAAACAAGGAGATCATAATAGCTATAAAAGTGGCGATGCAATAAATGCTTTTCATTGGTCAGATAAGTTATATTACAAAGATTTCTTTAATTATGTTAAAGGTTTAATAAAACTGCGAAAAGAACACCCTGCTTTTAGAATAAATGATAGAGAAATTATTGATAAAGACCTAAATATAACAACTGCCCATCATGATAATAAATCTGGTGTTATTATTTCTCACTTTAAAAACTATACTAATGGCGATAGCTGGAAAGATATTGTTGTAATATATAATGCTACAGCTATTGATAATTATGAGATAAATGATCTTCTACCAAAGCCTGATAGCAAAGTATGGCATATTGTAGCAAATCACAAACAGGCTGGCACAGATACTATACAAAAAGTTAATATTGGTGAACTTCCAAAACTAAAATCTCACTCATTAATGATTATCCATAGTTAATTAAATAATAGGTCAAAACATATGTCGAATATATTTAAAATTCCTTTAAATAATAAAACTAAATTTTTACTCTCAACATCTAGTAGCAACTCATCAATAACTAGGCATAATACTGCTATACAAAAATTAGGATTAAATCTTTGCTATTTCACATTTGAAGGAGAAATCTCAGCGAAAACTTATACTGATGCTATTAAGGCTCCTTTTATAAATGGTGGAACTGTTACCGCGCATAATGGTCTAAAGTCAAAAGTAATTCCTTTCTTAGATTATGTCGAACCTCTTGCTCAACAAACCTTAGCTGTAAATACCATCATAAATAAAGATGGAAAACTCTATGGTTATAATACAGATTGTCATGGTTTACAAATTGCTCTGACCAAAGGTATAAAAGAATCCAATAAAGATATAAAAAATGCGGTGATCTATGGTAATGGTGGTGTCTCTGGTGTTGCTTTTAAAGTACTACAAGATTTAGGTATCAAAGTAACTATCATAGGTAGAAATGCTGAAAAAGTAGCTCAAAAGAGAAAAGAGCTTGGTATAGAAAATATACCTCACTTTGAAGGGCCTTATGATCTAGTAGTCGATGCAACCCCTATTTCATCATCCCCTGATCTAGAACAAAACTCTCAATTTATGTATTTAGTTAAAAATGCAAAAATAGTATTTTGTCATGCTATGCCTGAAAAGGATAATAAAAAAAATCATCTATTAGAGTACTGCAATAAAAATAATATTTTCTATATTTCTGGTGAAGATATGTATATTGCTCAGCTTATAAAACAATATATGATTTATTTTGAAAACCTTAATCAAAAGAAAATCTCCGAAGAAGATATTATTGAAGCTTGGAATTTATAAAGACTTAAGAGTTTTTCTTTAAAATATCTAACCAATTAGAATAAAAAGTTATCTTATCATTCTGCCAAGAATAATCTATATTTCCATCAGCATTATAATAGTTATCAGGTTCCGCTATATTATTAATTGCCTTATCTCTTAGATATTCGGCTTCTAAAGTATTTTTATTATATTCTAAATGATTAAACATATATGTAATATCATGAGTTTTATCTACCAGACAATCCAAACCATCTACAGGAGACGCTAAAATAACATCTGTATATTTTAAAACATTATTATCTTTTATCATTGTTTGTCTTGATACACATGCTTTAAGCTGTCCATCTATACCTTTTAGCAAAGGATGATCTTGGTTAACTAACTTATGTTCATATACTCCAAATAATTTATGGTCCAAACATTCTTTTTTAATATCATAAAGATAGTTTAAACCTGCTTGAGCAGCCCAGCAAACTAGCATCAATGATAAGTTGTGTTCAAGACTTTTTGAAATAATCTCACAAACTTCCTTATAAAAATCAACATCATCAAATTCTAATAACTCAACAGGTGCACCAGTAATAACAATTCCATCAAGTTCTTCAAAATTATAATCTTGCCAATTAGCATAATTTTCATCTAAATAAGTTTTATCTACTCGAGTAGTTGGCCTTACTAAAGAATGAAAAAATACAAAATCAACAATTGTAGAGCTATTTTGGGAAAGTACTTCTCTCCACTGCTTTTCAGTTTCTTTCACAGTTGGCATTAAATTAACAACCGCTATACGAAGATGCTTAATACTAGTATTCTTAAAACTAATTTTACTTGAGAAATCTATCTTCAAGTCTGTAAAATACTCAGATGACTTTTTCACTTTCACTCTCATCCCTCACCTCCACATACTCTAAAGCCTGTTTTAAGTCTTCAATTAAATCACTTGGATCTTCTAAACCTACAGATAATCTAACTAAACCATTAGATATTCCTGATTGTGATTTTTCTTCTTCACTTAATTGAGAATGAGTAGTTGATGCTGGATGTATAATCAAACTTCTAGCATCACCAATATTAGCACAATGAGTAAACAGTTTTGTCTGCTCAACAAGATTCTTTCCTGCCTCAAAACCACCTTCTAACTCTATTGTTAAAAGACCAACCACACCTTTAGTAAAATATTTACTAGCTAAAAGATTATAAGGAGAATTCACTAATCCAGCATAGTTTACTTTCTTAACTTTTGGATGAGCATTTAAAAATTTTGCCACTATCTCAGCATTCTTAACATGTCTATCTAATCTTGCGCCTAATGTCTCTAAACCTTGAATTGCTAAAAATGCAGTATGTGGACTCAGAGTTGCTCCAATATCTCGTAAACCAACGGCTATACCCCTGACAGTAAATGCCAGATTGCCAAATGACTTAGCAAAAGAGATATTACTATAAGAAGAATCAGGCTTTGATAATAAAGGAAACTTATCATTAGCTGCCCAATCAAATTTACCACTATCAATAACTGCCCCGCCAACTATCGAACCATTACCACTTAGATATTTTGTTAAAGAATAAGAAACAATATCTGCGCCATGCTCTAGTGGATTTATTAAATAAGGTGTAGCAACCGTATTATCCACAATTAATGGAATACCTGCTTCATGAGCAATTTCTGCAAGAGCTTTGATATCTGCAATAACCCCAGAAGGGTTTGATTGTGATTCAATATAGAGTACTTTTGTATTATCTTGAATAGCATTTCTAACTTCATCAAGTTTGTTTATATCAACTAATGTTGACTGCCAACCAAACTGTCTAGGAAATGTATGTGTAAGCTGAGTTACAGATCCTCCATATAAGTATTTTGAAGCGACTATATGATCGCCACTTTGTAATAAATTTAGTAATATCAAAAATTGAGCTGCATGTCCTGATGAACAAGCAAAACCACCTGCTGCACCATGTAAGCTCGCCAATCTTGAAGCATACTCATCTACTGTTGGGTTAGTTAAGCGTGAATATATACTTCCAAATTCTTCTAATGCGAAGAGCTTCGCAGCATGCTCTGTACTTTCAAATACAAAGCTAGATGTTTGATGTATAGGTGTTTGTACAGAACCACTCTTTTCTGGTATCGAGCGATGTACGGCTAAAGTTTCTAAAGAATATTTACTCATAGTTTTCTCCTACTTATAAGACTCTTTAGCTTGGGAAAAATCTGTGAGATGGAGGATGGATATCCAGCACCCTTTTAGCAGATTATTTTTCGTGTCCGCAAGCTGAGTTATCAAATCAACACGTTTATAAGCCTTAGCTTATAGTCTCTATGAAATTTCTTTCATACTTTTTAGCATAGTCTTTAGAATTATTATTGTCAAATGGTTATACGCCTCTTTTTAAATTTTTTTAAGATATGCTTTTCACAAATAAAAACTTGTTTATCTATGATTTAAAGCCTAATTTGGATTTTAGTTTTGAAATAAGCACAGGAATAAGTATATCTTTTTGCATTTGTTTCCATGGTTTAATAACAGCTTGTTTAAATGTTTCTCTTTGCCATAGAGCTTCTGTATATTTCTTTATACATTCACTATCACCCCACAAATACTCCCCAAGATTTAAAAAATCTAATCGCCATAAAAATATGCCTAGATAAATATCCATAGCAGAGAATTCTTTACCTAGAGCAAACTCTCCTTCATGATTTTCTAAATATTCTCCTAATTTAGATATAGCTTGTTTTGTATCTTCTAAGGTTTGTTCCATTAACTTTGAGTCACGAAGAATACTATTTGTTTTCGCAACTGTTTTAAGCTTATTTTCAAAGGCTAATCTTAAAAAGAGATCATCCGAATACTCTTTTATTCGTTTCTCTAAAATTTCAATCTTATGTTGATGCCCATTTTTTGAAAGATACCTAAACAAAAAAGGCCTTTTAGCAACTGATACATCGCCAAAAGTTAAAACTTCTGAATTAATTCTATCGACTAACGTTTGTAGATATTTAAATTCTTTTTGTAGTTCTTTATCAATAGGAAATAATGAAGCATTTATAGAAAAATATTTATCTACGAATTGTGCTATATTATAAGCATTATTTGTTACCTTACCATCTATAACAAGTATAGGTACAACACATAAAGGAGATATTCTTACAAATTCCGGATCATATTGTTGGCATGCATTATTTACTAAAATGATATGACTCTCGTACTTAGCATTCTTCTCAACTAATGCTTGTCTAGCAATCTGTGAATAAAGTGATCCTGGAAAATGATAAAGATGTACTCCCTTTTGTGAAGCGTATTTACTATATTTTTGAGTAAAGATCTTTTCTTTTAGATCTTGAGCACTATACTTAAATTCGTTCATCAATTAAGCTCCCCACAACGAATATACTCTCAGTATTACAAATAAAACTGCACTTGTCATCTTAAACTAATATTTTTAGGCTCGAATAATAAACAGTATCTAGATTAATTTTTTCTGTATAAACCTAGACTTGAGATAATTAAGATAGTTTTTCTTTTGTAATAGATCTAGCGCCAAGCTCCTTGACAATATAATCATATAAGGCTCGATGCACTTGATATGTAGGATGAACATGATCCCAGAATGCATAGTCTTGAGGATTGTTACACATACTTCCAGTATAACTTGCATCTATAATACTCTGCATTGATGATTGATCTAATAGTTCATTCATTTTGACTCTATAAGTATTTTTAGTTTCTAAATCATCATATGCTTCATTTATTTTAGCTTTCTCAGATAAGAAATATCCTCCTAGCCAACATGAATCTTTAATATGCTTTAAGCTTATATTTGCATGATATTTTTTATTAAAATTTTTTGTATTATTTACCATTTGACTAAACAATGGTGCAATATCTATAAACTTCATATGATGTTCATCAGCATATTTTCTTAAAATCTTATTATGCTTTATATATATTTCTTTTAGAACTTTCTCATTCTTTAGAGATTTTGACTCTCCTGTGATACTAAGGTCAGGTAATCCAACAATAACTGTTTTTTTAACAGCTACTTTTTCAATAGCCGATATAATGCCATCAGTAACTTGTTTTACTGCATTGTCAATATTATCCATTTTAGGATTAGATGTTAAATAATCATTCCCTCCGACAAAGAAAATAGCTAGTTTATCTCTAATATCATCATTAGATGCTAAATTAAGATATAAAGATACCTGATCATCTAGTACATATGGAGTCGTATTATTAGCCCATTCCGGAAATACTATAACTGAACTACCTCCAACAGCATAGTTATTCACAGAAATATTATTTAGGTAAAGCCTATTTGCAAACTGCGCTGACCATACCTCACCATTAGAGAACATTCCTCTATAATAAGGGGTCGATTTTGGTAATAATTGTAATGAATACTTATAAAGATTTCCTCTATCACTTAGACTATCACCAAATATCAGTATTTTCTTTACACTAAACAAGAGACTATCAAATATATCAATCTCTTTATGACAAGCTGAAACTGTAAAACTTGGCTTTATTAGACTTCCATTTAAGAGAGTCTCTATATTGACAGAATAATTAGTCCAATAGTATTCATAATTATTATTGTGCAATCTATGATTTACTTCTATATTTCCAACGGCATCCTTAAATAAGGCTTTATTTGCTCCTTTCTCACCAAAATAAAAAAATGCATTTGATAACTCATACTTAACAGAGCCGTATGAATCTTGTGATTTATAACTTATCTCATAGTGAGATGTTGTTGATATTAGAAAATTATCATTAGATAATTCTTTAGTTATGTAATATTGATATGGTTTAACTACTTTCTCAAAACTAGTCTTTTTATTTGTATCTGTAATAATAAAAGTTGCATCTGTACTACAGTTATTTTCTAGCATTAAGTGAGTGTGAGCATATCCAAATAAATAATCTATAGATATAAAAGTAAGAAATAATGAACTAACTATTTTAAGAATATTATTTATCACATTAGATTACATACATAATTACATAATACTAATTCTAGCAAGACTCAATCATAAGTTATAGCTTCACCAGGCTATTATTTTTAATAAACTCTATTATTTCATCTTTATATCCAAAGCATATACCAACAGCTGTATCAGCCGCGCCATAATATATAGCAATTTTATTATCATCACATAAAGCTGCGCATGGAAATACAACATTTGGTACATCTCCTGCAAGCTCATATGGTGCTGCCGGAGCTAATAAATATGGTTTTGTGCGATATAAAACTTTATCTGGATTCTGTAAATCTAGAAGTGCTGCTCCCATTGAGTAGCGAAAGCCATTACAAGTATTAATTACTCCATGATAAAAAATCAACCAACCATCATCTGTTTTTATCGGAACTGATCCAGCTCCTATTTTAGTACATTGCCAAGCACTTTGATCAAAAGGTGTAACTTTCATTACACAGCGATGCTCTCCCCAATATTTCATATCAGGGCTATAACTTATATAAATATCTCCAAATGGAGTATGGCCATTATCACTTGGGCGACTAAGCATTGCGTATTTTCCATTGATTTTTTCTGGAAACAACACACCATTCCTATTGAAAGGTAAAAATGCATTTTCACACTGATAGAATTTCTTAAAATCATAAGTATATGCTATGCCAATAGTTGGACCATGATAACCATTACACCATGTTATCCAATATCTATCCTCAATCCATGTAACTCGAGGATCATACTTATAGTCAGAGTCTATCATTTCAGTATTTCCACAATCCATAATAATTGGATCATGATTTATATCCCAATTGATACCATCTTTACTAAATCCTGCATGTATATTCATCTGCACAGCTTTATTATCACAACGAAAAACCCCAGCAAAACCATTTTCAAAAGACACTACAGCACTATTAAAAATACTATTTGATGTTGGAATAGCATAACGTTGTATTATGGGATTAGCAGAGTACCTCCAAATGACATCGTGACATCCTTCAGGTTTTGACTCAAATGGTATATTTAATTCCTCAAATTTCATTATAAAATCCTTAACTTCACTTATAATTTACTATCTATTTTGTTATCTGAATATCGATATGGTACAAAGTATGTCACTAAAAATGCTGGAATAGTAGCAAATAAAACACCTATAAAGAACCATTTATAACCTAGCAAATCACTAAGATAACCACTTAACATAGATGGAAACATAAACCCTAGATTCATTATTGATGATGCAAAAGCATAATGTGCCATCTTATATTTACCTAGTGCAACCTGTTGCATCATAAATAAAATCAATCCAACAAATCCAAAACCATAACCAAAATACTCTAATACAACACAGCTCGAGATAATATAGTAGTTACCAGTTTGAGTGAATGCTAAGTACGCATAAACTGCAAAAGGTATGTTAAAACAAGATACTAAAACCATTCTAGAGTTTCTCAACCCTCTCTTAGCAATAAAATACCCGCCACCAATAGAACCAAAAACAAACGCTGCCGTACCAAAAGTCCCATATATCAAGCTATATTGTTCTGTAGATAAACCTAATCCTCCTGCACTAACCGCAGATATAGAAAATAACGGAGCTATCTTAATAGCAAATCCTTCGGCAAAGCGATAAAAAATTATAAAAACAATAAACCAAATAATATGTTTCTTCTTAAAAAAAGTTACTACAACATCTTTAAAAACGCTCAGACTCTGCTTAAATGATTTATCTTGCAAATTATTTGCTTCTTCTTTTGGTAATACTAAAAGATGGTATAGGGATAGTACAAACATCAATACTGCAAAAACAACCATCGTAACTTCCCAAGCTTTTACAGCTCCTAGTTGATTTTGCAAACTTCCTGCCAAATATATTAAAGGCCCTGCAGCAATAATTTTTGCAATGTTATAAAATGCTCCTTGCCAACCTATATATTTTGCTTGAGTTTTAGAGTCAAGAACATTTATATAAAGTCCATCAGTAGCAATATCATTTGTGGATCCCATAAATGCCACTATTGCTAACAAAGCTATTGAGTACCTAAAAAAACCATTTAATGGCAAAGATAGCGCTACAAAAATAAATGTCAATGCCACAATAAATTGCGCAATAACTACAATATATTTTTTATACCTAAATATTTCTAAAAAAGGACTCCAAAAAGGTTTCAGACTCCATGGTAAAATTAAAAGTCCTGTCCAGAATGTAATTTGCGCATCATTTATGCCTAAGTTTTTATACATAACAGATGATACTTGTGCAATAAATATAAATGGAAATCCCATCGCAAAATAGGCACTTAATATCCAAGTAATAGGTGTCTTTTTATTAAGCATAAGAGTCTACTTTTAGAAAATCATAAAAATAAATATAGCAATATATCTGCTGTTAATCTATAAATGCAAGATATAACTAATTTTTATCAATCTCTCTCATCAATCTATCAGTTTCGCTCAAAGCTACGATTATCTTTTGATAATGTAAGATGTCTTCAAAACCTAACTCCTTACCCTTACGATCCTTGAGCCATTTTTGAGCCGGTTGATAACCACCAATATAGAAATTCCAAGCTACTTCTGGAACATTATCAAAATACTGCTCTTTATTGATATAAACCTTACCATCTTTATAGACTGGTTTGTCGACAATATTATCGCCATCTATTGGATAACTTGTGATGAAATCTGTAACTACTGGCGACTCTAGTAAATGTATTTGGCGAAGCTGACTACCTAGCTCTACCAATTGCCAAAAAGTATCTATAGTTGGATATGGTACGCGTGGAAAGTCAATTTTGAGAAACTCTTTGTATTTCTCACGGTAGCTAGGACTGTGTAGTATTGCATAGATGTAGTCGAGTATGTCTATTGGGGCAAAGTTTTTTAAAACTACCCCGTCAGTCTGCGACTGCCACCCCTTCATATCTGAAGGGGAATTAACACCGCCGTCATTCCCGTATAGACGGGAATCTCTTGCATTATTGCTAGTATCTGTGAGATACCCGCCTTCGCGGGTATGACAGTTATTTTCGGCGGGGTGTGGCTCAGACACAAACTTCAAGCCAAGACTCTTTTCAATCTCCTTGACAATGCTCATATCTAAATTTGGTACTCTGCTAGAGTCTAGTGAATCGTCGTCTGGATAGAGGTATAGTGGAAAGATAGAGTTGGAATCATAAGCACTTGCTAATTTATGGGCGATTATATTTTTTGAAATAAAAAATGCATGATCTTCTTTATTTATCTTAGGAATAACCAAACCAACATTATCGACTTTAAGCATGTGTTTCATTATTTTTGCACGCTTATCTGTTGTTTGACTATCGATTTGTATCTTTGTCTTGGTAGTATCTGCTAGACCTTGACTTAGTCCAAACTCTGATTTTAGCACCTCATCAACCGCTCGCACGATAAAGCTAACTACAGGTTGTGGCGTATACCAAACTCCTTTTGCCTTTCTAAGCTTAGAATCATATTCAGATAGAAAATCCTCATAGAAATGCACTATCGGATCTTGTGTTTTAGTAGTTCTACCAAATTTTGAAAGTATCTTGCGTAAATCTACAGCACGGAATACATCCGCCAAATTATCTACTGTATGCTTAATCCTATCATCAATATTTGTACCTGCGACATAGTCAAACAGCATTCTCAAAAATGGATTTGTTTTTGGTATTTTCTCAGTAGCCTCTTGACGCGAGAAAGTATCGAGAACTTTATCATGATACCTTGCAGCAAACATCCCATACGCTAGAGTTTGTGCATAAATATCAGCAAATCCCTTTGGTGTTAGGTCATGGATTAGGATATTTTTGAAAGTCTCATATTGTGATCTTAAGCCACTATTTTGCTCAGCTTCAATATCTTTATTTAGCGCATTTTCTAGAGTATTTTGCAATAATCTTGCCTTGGCTGCCATCATCCCAGCCAGTTTCTTTGGCGAACGGATAGTTTGACCTATATAAGTACAGAAATCTTTAATTAGATTTTCAAACTGTTGGAAATTCTTAGCAATTGGTTTAATCTCACCATCTTCAATATTCGCTATTTTGATCTCCGTAACTAGTTCATTTTCTTTAAAAAATTGGAAATTGACATAATCTGTAATAATCAAATTATCTAAAGCCTTACGATAGCGACTAAACTGCTCTTTGTAATTTTTAGAATCTAAATCTTTACCAATATCTTTTGCCTCGATATAACCAATCGGAATATCTTTTTTGGTAATTACATAATCAGGGTTACCACAATCTGTAATCTTTGCTGGCTCATTTGTAACATCAACATCTTTAACTAAAGAAACAATTAAATCCTCTAAATCTTTACGATATGTGTGTTCACTAGATATGCCAGTTTTGTAGCGTTTGTTAAGTTGCTCAAGATATTGCTGAGTTGTCATTTAAATTTATACAAAAATTAGAAATACTATACAGAATTATAAAGACTGTTGAATAAATCTTTCAATTTCTATGAATAGGAATATTTTTGCTATTTTTAGTAAAAACTTAGCCT